>DATADT010000547.1:0-7101 GCA_036258355.1 Burkholderiales bacterium | reverse complement strand
GAAGAAGATGGTGTCGGTCAGCTTCGCAGCCCCCGGGGCCTTCTCGTTCCACAGCAGGTCCTTCGCATAGCCGCGCGCCTGCTTCCACTTCTCGATCGCCTCGGGCGTGACGCGCTTGGCGCCGAGGTGCATGCGCGCCATGTCGTCGGGCGTGTTTACCACGAAAAACAGCACGAACGTGATGAGGTTGACCCCGATCAGGATCGGGATCGCGTAGAGCACGCGCCGGACGATGTAGGCGAGCATCAGGCCGCGGGCCGCGCGGCCATGCGCTCACGCCGTCGGTAGGCGAGAAATGCCGGGATGGCGGAAGCGATCAATACGGCGAGGAGAAGAGCCACGGGCCACACCACGGGCCGGTTCCACTCGCGGCGCAGCCCGGCGCGCAGCGCCGGGTCGAGGCGCAGGTACTGCATCGTGTTGCCGGCCATGTCGTTCGGCTTCACGTTCGCGAGCCAGCGGTGGCGCAGCGTGTAGTCCTTGGGGTGGAAGCCGAAGATCCACGGCGCGTCGCGCCGGGCGATGTCGACCATGCGGTCGATGAGCGCCTGCCGCTCGGGCGAGTTCGGCATGTTCTTCATGCGCTCGAAGAGCGCGTCGAACTCGGGGCTCGTGTAGTTGGAGCTGTTCGAGCCGGCGCCGTCGGCGCGCGCTTGCGGGCCGTGCAGCAGGAAGAGGAAGTTCTCCGGGTCGGGATAGTCGGCGTGCCAGCCCAGGCCGTAGACCTGCTGCGTGCCCTTGCGGATCTTTTCCTGGAAGCGGTTCCAGTCGGTCTCGCGCACCTCGAGCTGGATCGAAAGCTTGTCGAACTGCTTGCGCCACCAGTCGAGCCGCGCGTTGTCCCCTGGCCCGCGCGAGGTGGTGTCGAAATAGAGGACGAGCGGGGCGCCGGTCTTGGCGTCCCGGCCTTCGGGGTAGCCCGCTTCCGCGAGGAGCTTCTTCGCTTCGGCGAGCGGTCTGCGGCTCTCGCGGCCGTCGCCCCAACCGTGGGTGACCGGGTTCAAGGCTTCGCGACCGTCGCGGGCGCCGAAAATGCCTGGCGGCAGCGGGCTGTGCGCGACGATGCCGCGCCCGTTCAGGAAGATCGAAAGGTATTCCTCCATGTCGACGGCGATCGAGATCGCCTGGCGCAGCTTGCGCGCGCGCTCGGAGCTTCCGCCGACCACCGGATCCTTCATGTTGAAGCCGAAGTAGTACACCGTCGCCGCGACGGAGGTGGTGAGCTCGATGCCCCGCTCGACCATCTCCGGCGAGGGCTCGCCAGCGCCGTCGACCGCGACGCGCACCGCCTGGTCGAAGTTCTCCTCGCTGATGCCGGCGCTGTCGTAGTAGCCCTGCAGGAACTTGTTCCAGTAGGGGACGCTTTCCTTTTCGCGGCTGAACACCACACGGTCGATGAAAGGCATGGTCTTCCCGGAATCTTTCAATAAGCCCGCTTCCGCGTCGCCGGGTTCCCCTTCGGAGGGATAGGCCATGCCGCGGTAGTTCGGATTGCGGCTGAGCACCATGCGGGCGTTCGGATCGTTTTCGGTGAGCATGTATGGCCCCGTGCCGACCGGCCACCAGTCGAGCGTGAAGTTCCTGAGCTCCATGCCGCTCTGGTGGAAGAACTTCTCCGCTTCCCACGGGATCGGCGAGAAGAACGGCATCGCGAGCCAGTAGACGAACTGCGGATAGCGCCCCTTGAGCGTCACGCGGTAGGTGTAGCGGTCGACTTCTTCCACGCCCTCGAGCGCGTGGCTTCGCAGGTCGATCCATCCGGGCGCATTCAGCTTCTTCAGCTTCTCGGCGTACTCGGGCAGCCCGACGATGTACTCGGCCATCAGGCCGAAGATCGGCGAGTGCAGCCGCGGGTGCGCGAGGCGCTTGATCTGGTAGACGTAATCCGCGGCGACGAGCTCGCGCGTGCCGAGCGGCAAGTCGTAAGGCGCTTTCAGCTTCTTGATTCTTTCCGGGCTCAGTGCGTGGTTCTCCTCTACGAAAGCCGGATGCGGCTGATAGCGGATGCCCGGCCGGATGCGGATTTCGTAGACCGTGAACTTGCCGCCTTCGATCTCTTTCGGCTTCGGCAGCTCCGCGGCGGTCAGCGTGATCAGCTCATAGGGCCGCTTCAGGTAGTGGTACTGCAGAGGCGGCTCGAGGATCTGGCGCGTGAAGAGCGACTCGTCGACGGTGTAGGACTGCACCGGATCGAGGTGCTTCGGCCGCTGCACGAACGCCGCGTACAGGACGTTGGCGGCTCGCTCCGAGCGCGGATAAGGATCGTTCCAGACCTCGCCGCAGCCCGCGAGAAAGACCATGAGCATCAGGAGGATGCGCACGCCGCTCAGTATAATCGGCCGCATGGCGCTTCTCTCCGGCAAGAAGATCCTCGTCACCGGCGTCCTGTCCAACCGCTCGATTGCCTACGGCGTCGCCAAAGCCGCGCGCCGCGAAGGCGCGGAAATCGCGCTCACCTACCAGAACGATCGCTTCAAGGATCGCGTCACCGACATGGCCGGAGATCTCGGCTCCGACATCGCGCTGCCCTGCGACGTGACCAGCGACTCCGAAATCGACGGGTTGTTTTCTCGATTAAGAACACATTGGGACAACCTCGATGGCCTGGTGCACGCGATCGCATTCGCGCCGCGCGAGGCAATCGCCGGCGACTTTCTCGAGGGGATGAGCCGCGAAGCGTTCCGCCAGGCGCACGACATTTCGTCGTACAGCTTCGCCGCGTTGGCGAAGGGGGCTTTGCCCCTCATGCAGGGAAGAAGGGCTTCGCTCCTGACGCTCACCTATCTCGGGGCAGCGCGCGTCGTGCCGAACTACAACACCATGGGGCTCGCCAAGGCGAGCCTGGAGGCCTCGGTGCGCTACCTGGCCGCGAGCCTTGGACCGCGCGGCATCCGGGTGAATGGCATCTCCGCTGGCCCAATCAAGACGCTCGCCGCCGCCGGCATCGGCGGGTTCAGCAAGATCCTCAAGTTCGTCGAGGAGCACGCACCCCTGCGGCGCAACGTCACCACCGAGGACGTCGGCAACGCCGCCGCATTTCTGCTCTCCGACCTCGCCGCCGCCATCACCGGGGAAGTCCTCTACGTCGACGCCGGGTTCAGCCACGTCGTCGCGGGAATCCCTGGCGCTACTTCTTCTCCAGATTAGCCGGGTTGATCTCGATGTCCGCGCGGCTGCGGAGGCTGTCGAGCATGGCCTCGAATTGCGCCGTGCCGTAGAGCTGCGCGAAGCGCGCGGTCACTTGCGGATCGTCTTCCTTGACCGGTTCGTCGATTACCCGGGAGATGCGTAGCAGCGCATAGCCGCCGTCGGGAACCGGCACCCCGACATAGGCGGGCAGCTTGCTCGTGTCTGCCGCCACCACCTGGCGCAGCACATTGGCCGGCAGGCCCTGCGCATCGCGCCGTGACACGAGCCGCGGCGCGCTCCATTTCGCGCCGGCGTCCTCGCCCTTGCGCAGTTTCTCCAGCTTCGCCTGGCCGTCCTTGAGCGCCAGCGCCGAGGCCTCGCGCTGGCGCAACTGCTGAGCGATTTCCCTCTTCACTTCGTCGAAGCTGCGCTGCGTCGCCGGCTGGTGCTCGAGCACGCGCGCCGCCACCAGCGTGTTGGGCGCCACCTCGATCGCGTCGGTGTTCCTGCGGTTCTTGATCGCATCGGAGGAAAAGAGCGCCGACAGGAGCTTCGGGTTATCAAGCGCGCCGAGCTCCTGGCGCACCGACTTGGCGATCCATCCCGTCTGCTGCACCTGGAGCTTGAAGCGCTCGGCCGCCGGCTTGAGGCTTTCCGACTGCTCGTAGACCAGGTTGCTGAAGTTCTCGGCCGCCTCGGCGAACTTGCGCTGCCCCTTCTGGCGCGTGAGCTCCTCGGCGAGCTCTTTCTGCAGTTCCTCGTACGGACGGGCCTTCGCCGCCTGAATGCCGGTGACACGCACGACGTGGAAGCCGAACTCGGTCTCCACCACCTGCATCTCGTTCTGTCCGAGCTTGAACACCGCCTCCTCGAAGGGCTTCACCATCATGCCGGGTCCGAACCACCCGAGATCGCCGCCCTTCTCCGCCGACCCCGGATCCTGCGAATGCTTCTTCGCGAGCTCGGCGAGGCCCGCGGGATTCTTCTTCAGCTCCTGGAAAATCTTGTCGGCCTCTTCCTTGGTCTTGACGAGGATATGGCTCGCGCGACGCTGCTCCTCGACCCGGAACTGGCTCGCGCGCGCGTCGTAGGCCGCCCTGATCTCCGCCTCGGTGGGCGGATCTTGGCGGGCCAGGGCTTCCGCAGAGAGCACCACGTACTCGGCGCGCACGCGTTCCGGGGTGCGGTAGTCAGCCTGGTGGGCGTCGTAATGCGCCTTCACCTGCGTCTCGTCGATCTTCACCTGCGGGAGGAACTGCTGCTCGGAAATGCGCACCTCGGACACCTCGCGCTTCTGCGCCTCGATAGCAGCGAGGCGCACGGCCACCGAGCGCGGTGCGATCGCGGTCTCAGAAATCGAGCCGGCGAAGCGCGCGAGCGGCAGCCGGGTCTGCAAATCGGCCACGTTGCCCTGGTCGGAGATGCCGCGGCTCGCGAGGTACGCCGAGTATTTGGCGGCGGAGAACTTGCCGTTCTCCTGGAACTCCGGGGCGCTGGTGATGGCCTCGATGACCGCCTCGCGGCTCATGAACATGTGCGCGCGCCCGACTTCGCGCGCGATCAGCCGCTGCGTGATCAGGCCCTCGAGCACGGCCCGCCGGGCTTCCGGGGAGTCGAGCATGGCCGGGTCGATAGCGCCCCCGTACATGCGGCGCAGCTCATCCTGCTGCCGCCGTGACTCGTCGGCGAGCTCTCGCTGGGAGATTTCCATGCCGTCCACCGTGGCTACGGTGTCGCGCGAGGCCCGGAACTGGGTATAGGACTCTATTCCCCAGGTGGCGAAGGTGATCGCGATCAGCCCGAGGAAGACCTGGATGACGCGCTTATACTTGGTAACGAGATCGAACACGGTTCTGCGGTGGCGGAAAAACCCGAATTCTACCGGCTTGTCTGATCGACAACCCCTCCCACGGAGATTTCATGCGACGCCTGATCTACCTCTTCACCCTCGCCGGATGGCTCTTCCTGCCGTCCGCCCTCGCCCGCGACGTTCCCTTCGTCCCCACGCCCGAGAAGGTGGTCGACCGGATGCTCGAGATGGCCAAGGTCGGCCCGAACGACGTGGTCTACGACCTCGGCTCGGGCGACGGGCGCATCGTGATTGCCGCCGCCAAAAAGCACGGCGCTCGCGGCGTCGGCATCGATATCGACCCTGATCGCATCAAGGAGGCGCGCGCGAACGCGCGCAAGGCCGGGGTCTCCGACCGCGTCGACTTCCGCGAGGGCGACCTCTTCAAGACCGACCTCAGCGAGGCCACCGTGGTGACGCTCTACCTGCTCTCCAGCGTGAACCTGCAGCTGCGGCCCAAGCTCCTGAGCGAGCTCAAGCCCGGGACCCGGATCGTGTCGCATGCCTTCGACATGGGCGACTGGACGCCGATCAAGACCGAGAAGGTGGGCAGCAGCACCGTCTACTACTGGGTCGTGCCGGAGCGCAAGTAGAGCCGGTCACTCGAGGATATGCGGGTAGATGAAGCCGAACGAGATCATGCAGACCGCCACCTTGAGGACGAACTTTACTTTCTGGAGCAGCGACATCTGGTGGAACTTGAGCGATTGCTCAGCCGTCGCCGCACTCCCCTGCGCAGCTTGCTTCGGGTCGGACATGTTGCCTCCTGATGAGGATGCGAGCTCGAGGCGCCGGCAGGTGCCGCGGGAGTATGCCGCCCGGAGCTTGCGCGCACGATTCTACGTCGCGCGCGACTCTACGTCTTTCAACCGACTCTACGTCCTTGCCACATGCGCGACGAAGCCAGCCACGAACTTGCGCGCGGTCTCCCGCACGGCCTCGTCCTTGAGCTCTCCGTTGGCGTCGAACACAGAGCCGGCGCGCGAGACGAGCAGCCGTCCGCCCGACCAGAGCTCCGCGCCCAGGGTTTTGAAGACCGGCAGCCAGGCGTTCTGAGAGAGGACCGTGCCGAACCCGCCGGGCGAGGCGCCGGCAATCGCCACCGGCTTGGCGCCGAACACGCGTCCGATATCGGCCGGCGGACGCGACAGCCAATCGATGGCGTTCTTCGCCACGCCAGGCAGGCTGTTGTTGTACTCCGGAGTCACGAGAAGCAGGCCGTCCGCGGCCGCTATGGCGTCCTTTAGGCGCGCCACGGACTCGGGAATGCCGCTCGCGGCTTCATCGTCGCCGTTGTAGAGCGGGATCGAAGCGATCGATTCGATGCGCATCTGGGCGCCTTGCGGCATTTGAGCCGCGATCGCGCGGAGCAGCGCCGAGTTCAGGGAGCCGCGCCGCGTGCTGCCGGAAATTCCAATGATCGTGATCATGGACGCAATCTTGCGCTTAACACGACAAGCTGAGCCTACCGGCCGGCGGCTTTCGCGCGGATAGCAGCCGCGCGCTCAGACACCCTTTTCGCGTCGTCGCGTCGGCCCATCGCGCCGTAAAGACGGGCGAGACTTTCCAGGCCGCCGGCCACCGCGACGTGATCGGGGCCTAAATGGAGCTCGCGCAAGTGCAGCGAGCGGCGGTAGAAGTGCTCCGCGGCGACGTACTCGCCGCCCGCGCCGTAGAGGTCGGCAAGATAGTTGAGCGACGGGTCGATGTCCGGATGGTCCGGGCCGAGCGCGCTCTCGAGCAGCACGAGCGAGCGCTGGTGGAGCGACTCGGCCTCGGCGTACTTCCCTTGCGCCCCGTAGAGCTCGCCCAGGTTGTTGAGCGCGACCGCCACGGCGGGATGGCCTTCCCCCATGCGCTTGAGCGCAATATCGAGCGAGCGGCGGTAGAGTGGCTCGGCGGCCGCGTATTCGCCGCGCACGCGGTGCAGCGCGGCCAGATTGTTGAGCGAAGCCGCGACCGCGGGATTGTAGGGACCGAGGGCCTTCTCGCGGATCGCAAGCGCGCGCTCGTATAGCGGCTGCGCCTCGGCGAAGCGCTTCTGCGCGTAGTACAACCCTGCGAGGCTGTTGAGCCAGGTGGCGACGTTGGGGTGTTGCGGGCCGAGCGCGCTTTCCACGTTC
>DATADT010000546.1:0-3540 GCA_036258355.1 Burkholderiales bacterium | reverse complement strand
CCGAGATAGGCCCGGATCACCACCGGGTCGGCGCGCACCTCCGCCGGCGTGCCTTCGGCGATCTTGGCGCCGTGGTCGAGCACCACGACATGGTTGGAGATGTCCATCACCACGCCCATGTCGTGCTCGATCAGCACGATGGTCGTACCCCACTGGTCGTTGACGTCGAGGACGAAGCGCGCCATGTCCTCCTTCTCCTCGACGTTCATCCCGGCCATCGGCTCGTCGAGCAGCAGCACCTTGGGCTGCATCGCCAGCGCGCGGCCCAGCTCGACGCGCTTCTGCAGGCCGTAGGGCAGCCGCCCGACCGGCTTCTTGCGGATCGCCTGGATCTCGAGGAAGTCGATGATTCTCTCGACCTCGGCGCGCTGGCGCAGCTCCTCCTTCCTGGCGAATCCCAGGTACAGCGCGTCGGTGAGCAGGTTGTGGCGGAACCTGCGCCCCGCCATGATGTTGTCGAGCGTGCTCATGCCCTTGAACAGCGCGATGTTCTGGAAGGTGCGCGCGAAGCCCAGGCGCGCCACGCGGTGCGCCGGAAGGTGCGTGCGATCGGCGCCGTCGAAGAAGATGCGGCCGCGCGTCGGGCGGTAGAAGCCGCTGATCACGTTGATCATCGAGGTCTTGCCGGCGCCGTTGGGGCCGATGATCGAGGTGATCTCGCCGCGGTGCACCTGGAAGCCGACGCCGGTCAGCGCCTTGACGCCGCCGAAATTCAGGTGAATGTCCTGCACCCGCAGGTAGGCGTCGGCCGTCGCGGTGCCGAGGATCTCGCGGCGCTTGCGCATCTCGCCCAGCGCGAACATCGCCTGGTCGCGCGTATCGAAGATATTGGCGCGGAAGGTCTCGCGCTCGGCGCGGCTGCGGATCGTCTCCCGGGTGCGCTCGCTCGGGTGCACGCGCACCGTGCCCAGGCCGTAGGTGATGTTGGCGTGCTTGCCGCGGGCGGCAAAGCGCTCCCAGGCCTCGGGCGCGATCTCGCAGCCCTCGTACAGCACGAGGAAATACCAGCGCCGGCCGGTGGCCGCGACGCGCTCGTCGATGTGGTCGTAGAAGGCGTCGACCACGGCCGCGTCGGCGAACACGAAGCTCGAGAAGTCGACCTCCATGGTCTCGATCGCGTCATGGAAGGTCAAGCGGCTCTGGAACGCGCTCTGATCCATTTAGGCAGGAACCAAGGAGGCATCCCAGATCTTCAGGTCGGCGCGCAGGGCGCTGCGCCGCCCGTCCTCGAACTTGACCTCGGCGTTGAAGCCGCACTGCCCGGAGCCGTCGTACAGCGCCTGCACCAGCGGCGCGTACTTCTCCGCGATGAAGGCACGGCGCACCTTTCGCGTGCGGGTGAGCTCGCCGTCGTCGGCGTCGAGCTCCTTGGGCAGCACGAGGAAGCGCCGGATCTGCGAGTTCGCGAGCTTGGCGTCGGCGGCGAGGTCGCGGTTCACTTTTTCGACGCAGTCGCGGATGAGCTCGTAGACCTCGGGCTTGGCGGCAAGGTCGGGGTAGCCCGAATACGCCAGGCCCCGCCTTTCAGCCCAGTCGCCCACCGCGGTGACGTCGATGTTGATAAAGGCGGTGGCGCAGTCGCGCTGGTCGCCGAAGCACACCGCTTCCTTGATGTAAGGGAAGAACTTGAGCTTGTTCTCGAGGTACTTCGGCGCGAACAGCGTCCCGTCGGCGAGCCGGCCGACGTCCTTCGCGCGGTCGATGATCTTGAGGTGCCCGGCGTCGTCGAAGTAGCCGGCGTCGCCGGTGCGTACCCAGCCGTCGGAGGTCTTGGTCGCTGCGGTCGCCTCGGGGTTCTTGTAGTAGGAGTGAAATACCCCGGGGCCGCGGTACCAGACCTCGCCCGCTTCCGTGACCTTGACTTCGACGTCAGTGAACGGGGTGCCGACGGTGTCGGCCTTCACCTCGCGGTCAGGCTGCACGCAGACGAACACCGCGGCCTCGGTCTGGCCGTACAGCTGCTTGATGTTGATGCCGAGCGAGCGGTAGAAGGTGAAGATCTCCGGCCCGATCGCCTCGCCCGCGGTATAGGCGAGCTTGAGCCGGCTCATGCCGAGCGCGTCCTTGAGGGGTTCATAGACCAGCCGCCTTCCCAGGGCGTACAAGATCCGCTCGGAGAGCGCCACGCGTTCGCTATCCAGGATGCGCGTGCCGACGCGGCGCGCGACGTCCATGAAGTAGCGGAACATGCTGCGCTTGACGAAGCCCGCGTCCTCCATCCGGATCGTCACCTGCGTCAGCAGGTTTTCGTAGACGCGCGGCGGCGCGAAGTAGTACGTCGGGCCGATCTCGCGCATGTCCTCGAGCACCGTGTCCGGCCCCTCGGGGCAGGACACACAGAAACCGGCGACATACGACTGCGTATAGGAGAACAGATTGTCGCCGACCCAGGCCATCGGCAGATAGGCGAGGACCTCCTCGTCGGCGCCGAGCCCTTCGCGCTCGATGCCGTTGCGCCCGGTGATGAGGAGGTTGTCGTGCGTCAGGCACACGCCCTTGGGATTGCCGGTGGTGCCCGAGGTGTAGAGCATGATCGCGATGTCGGTTCCCTTGCCCTCGCTCACTTCGCGATCGAAGAACTCCGGGTGCTCGCGGTCGCGTACCTGGCCGAGGCCGCGCACTTCCTCGTAGCTGTGCAGGTCTCGCGCCCCGTAGTGGCGCAGCCCGCGCGGATCGTCGTAGATGATGTGGCTGAGCTGCGGGCAGCGCGGGCGGATCTCGATCAGCTTGTCGACCTGCTCCTGGTCCTCGACCACGGCGATGGCGGCGTCGGCGTTGTTCAGGACGTAGACCATCTCCTCGGCCGCCGCGTCCTGGTACAGCGGCACCGGCACGCCACCGAGCGCCTGCGCCGCGGCCATCGTCCAGTAGAGGCGCGGCCGGTTGTCGCCGATGACCGCGAGCTTGGCGCCGCGCCGCAGCCCCATCGAATGCAGTCCGCCGGCGAGCGCGCGGACTTCGGCAAGCACTTCGCGCCACGTCCACGTCTGCCAGATGCCGAAATCCTTTTCCCGCATCGCCGGCCGATCGCCGCGCTCGGCGGCGTGGCGCTCGAGCAGCCGCGGAAAAGTTTCGCTCTGATGAACTACCCCATTGAAGCGCGACCGTAGCAGCGCCGCGCGCGCAGCGCTTGATCTACCGCAAGAATGATTGTGTTAGTCAGGCCTCGAGCGCGATCTGGCGGCGCAGCTCGCGGTAGCGCTCGTGCGTCTCCTTGCCGAAGAGCGGATCCTTGCCCGCAGGCGCCGCGGCTTTTACCGCCTCCCAGTCTTCGGGGCCGAGGTGCTGCGCCGCGAGCGTGAGCACATCTTCCTCTTCCCTCGCGATGTGATTGCCGTAGTACACGAGGTAGGTGGCGGCGGCGGCCTCGACTTCCTCGCGCGGTACATAAGCGCCGTCGATGATCTGGTCGATCTGGCGCAGCAGCGTCTCCCCCGACTGCGCGATCACGCGGTGCTCCTGCGCAAGACGCGCAAGCGGCAGCTCCATGTCGGGGCAACGCCTGGCGAGGCGCGCGAACGCCTCGTCCTCGCGCGGGTG
>DATADT010000545.1:0-4290 GCA_036258355.1 Burkholderiales bacterium | reverse complement strand
CGTTCCGCGACCTGTGCGACGGCCGCGCCGAGCACTTCGCGCGCGAGGCGGCGCGGCAGGCGCTGGTCAACCTGGAAGCAGCTCCGGCGCCGGCCGGGACCATGACGGTGGTCCTCGGCCCGGGGTGGCCCGGCATTCTCCTGCACGAGGCGGTGGGACACGGGCTCGAGGGGGACTTCAACCGCAAGCAGACCTCGGCGTTCTCGGGTCGGATCGGACAGCGGGTGGCCGCTGAAGGCGTCACCGTGGTCGACGACGGCACCCTGCCCGGGCGGCGCGGCTCGCTCAGCGTCGACGACGAAGGCACGCCCACCCAGCGCACGGTGCTGATCGAGGACGGCGTGCTGCGCGGCTACATGCAGGACAGCCTGAACGCGCGCCTGCTCGGCATGCCGCTCACCGGCAACGCGCGGCGCGAGTCCTTCGCCCACGTCACCCTGCCGCGCATGACCAACACCTACATGCTGGCCGGGCCGCACGATCCGGCCGAGATCATCGCCAGCGTGCCGCGCGGCATCTACGCCACCAACTTCGGCGGCGGCCAGGTCGACATCACGAGCGGCAAGTTCGTGTTTTCCGCGGCCGAGGCCTACCTGATCGAAAACGGAAAAGTGACCCACCCGGTGAAAGGCGCGACCCTGATCGGAAACGGCCCCGACGCCCTGACCCGCGTTACCATGATCGGGCGCGACCTCGAGCTCGATCCGGGCATAGGCACCTGTGGCAAGGAGGGCCAAAGCGTGCCCGTAGGGGTCGGACAACCGACGCTCAAGATTGAAGGCTTGACAGTGGGAGGAACCGGGTAACCGGAGGAGGAGGCACTGCAATGATCAAGCACTGCCCTCGCTGCAGCAACGCCGTGGAAATGAAGACCCTCGAGCGCGTGAGCGCCGAGGACGCGCCGCTCAAGCTCACCGTGACCGGCATGCCGGCCGCGAAATGCGCGAAGGGCCACGCGGCGCCGATCGACCGTGACTTCATGCTGTGGCTGATCCACGAGCTCAAGACCCGCGGCGGCGCGCTGCCGGCCGGCGAAGCGAAAGGGATGGTCTTCAAAAAGTACACCTGCGTTTGCGGCAAGGAGCTCGAGTCGAAGTCGGAGAAGCACAAGTCGTTCCCGCTTGACCTCGCCTACCAGGGCGCCCCGGCGTTCAAGGCGGAGCTCGACATGCCGGTCTACAAGTGCACCGGCTGCGGCAAGGAGCAGCTGCGCTCGGCCAAGGAACTGCAAGGCCACGCCGCGCAAGCGATCGCCGCGCTCAACGATGCGGCCGGATTTCCACATAGTGGATAAACGCCTCGCGGCTGAAGACCTCGCTGCTCTTATCCCGGACGGCGCGCTGATCGCGATGCCGGCGGACTACTCGCTGCCTGCGATGGCGGTGGTCCGAGCTCTCATCATCCAGAAGAAGAAAAACCTGAGGCTGCTGGGCGTGCCCGTTCTCGGCCTGGGTGCCGATCTCCTCATCGGCGCGGGCTGCGTCGCAGAAGTGCAGTCGAGCGGCGTCTCTCTCGGCGAAGCCGGGCTCGCGCCACGCTTCAGCGAAGCGGTCGAGAAGGGCGAGATCGTGATGCGCGACGCGACCTGCCCCGCGGTGCACACGGCGCTGCAGGCCACGGAGAAGGGCGTGCCTTTCATGCCTTTGAGGGGTGTGCTCGGAAGCGATCTGATTGCCGGGCGGGACGACTGGAAAGTCGTCGACAACCCAATGAACAAGACCGGGTCGGACCCCATCCTTCTCGTCGGCGCAATCTCTCCGGACATCGCGCTGTTCCACGCGCGCTGGGCCGACGAGGCGGGAAACGTATGGGTCGGCCGCCGGCGCGAGCTGGCGACCATTGCCCATGCTTCGAAGTCCTGTCTTGTCACTTACGAAGAGCTGAGGCCCGGCGACATGCTCGAGGACGAGCTGCTCGCCCCGGGCGTAATCTCCGCGACCTACGTCAGCGCGCTTGCGCCGGCCAAGCGCGGCGCCTGGCCACTCGGCATCGCGGGCGTCTACGACATCGACGACGAACACCTCGCGCGCTATGCGCGCGCCGCGCGCACGCGCGAGGGTTTCCAGCGCTATCTCGACGAGCACGTTTGCATTCCCGAGAAGAGCTGCTAGCCTGCGTGATCGCTCGCCTGATCGGCGACGCCCAGCACGTCGCCGTCGGCGCGGCTTCGCCTATCCCCGCTGCCGCCTGTGAACTCCTCAGGGCGAGGGGCGCGCCGCTGCGCGTCTCTCGGCTGCACAGAAGGAAGGGCAATCCCTTTAGCGAAGGCTCGCGGGAGCTCTTCGACCTCGCGGGTCAGGGGCGCATCGATGTCTTCTTCCTCGGCGGCGCGCAGATCGACGGCGAGGCGAACATCAACCTGGTGCGCGCCGAAGGCCGGCGTTTCCCAGGATCGTTCGGCTCGGCTTTCATGTACGCGGTGGTGAAGCGGACGATCCTCTTTCGCGAAGAGCATTCTCCGCGGGTGCTCGTGCCGCGGGTCGAATTCATCTCCGCGCGGGGCGACCCGGCGGCGCTCGTCACCGGGAAGGCGCTCTTCTCGTGGCAGAAGGACAAACGCCGCTTCCGGCTGGAAAGCGTGCACGAGCCCGACGACATTCGCGCCGCAACCGGGTTCGATTACGATGCCCCGAAAAACATACCGTTAACCGAGGTTCCTTCGAGCGAGGACCTTGCCTTGCTGCGGGGCCCAGTGGCAAAAGCCATAGCGGCGGACTACCCCGATTTCGCAACGCGAGTGTGGGGACTACACTAGCGCCATGAACGCCCCCGAGAAGCTCAAGCAGTTCGACCGCGAAGCCCGCGTGGTCGGCAACATCGTCCATCTCGAGCACTTCAACGTCTGCATTCCCGACCAGCGCCTCGCGACCCTGTTCTACGTCGTCGGACTGGGCGGCACACGCGACCCTTACCTCTTCATGGGGCTCGAGAACATGTGGGTAAACTTCGGCCGCACGCAGGTGCACCTACCGAGCCGCGCCGTTCCGCCGCGCACCGAAGTGCTGCGCGGCACCGCCGGCTTCGTCGTGCCGAGCCTCGCGGAGCTTAAGAAGCGCCTCGAGTTCGCCGGCGCGGAGATGAAGCGGGTCGTCCCCGAAACGAAAACCAAATTTTCGTGGGAGGAAAAGAACGGCGTGGTCGAGGCCACCTGCCCGTGGGGCAACCGCGTGCGTTGCCACGCCCCGTCGCCGGAGTTCGGCAACACCGAGCTCGGCCTCGTCTACGTGGAGTTCGACGTGCCGCAAGGCACTGCCGAGGGCATTGCGCGCTTTTACAACGAAGTGATGCGGGCGCCTGCGCGTGTCGAGAGGAACCGGACCACGGTCAGTATCGGGCGCAACCAGCGGCTGTATTTCACCGAAACGGCGAAGCCGCTGCCTGAGTACGACAACCACCACATCCAGATCTACATCGCCGACTTCGCCACCCCGTACCAGTGGCTGAAGGAGCGGGATCTCATCACCATGGAGACCGACGCCGACGAGTGGCGCTTCCAGTTGATCGTGGACCCGCGCGACAACCGCAAGCTGTTCCAGATCGAGCACGAGACGCGCAGCATGAAGCACCGTCTCTTCAGCCGGCCGCTCGTCAACCGCAACCACGGCATCACCAACATGACGTACGTGCCGGGGCACGACGCGTTCCGTGGGACATATTGAGAGACGCGGGCTCTGGAACGAGTACGAGCAGCCTCATGCCGACCTTCGTGAGGCGATCGAGCGCCTAGAGCGCGCGGCGAGCTGCGCCGCATCCGCGGCGCGGACTGGAACCTCGAGATGGGCGCGCTGGCGGAGATCGTCTACCGCGAGCCGAATCCGCCCGCGCTGCTGTTCGAGGACATTTCCGGCTACCCGAAAGGTTTCCGGGCGTTCTCGGGCGCGACCAACTCGGCCAAGCGCCTCGCCGTCCTCCTCGGCTTTTCGGCGCCTTCCCATCCGCTGGACGTGGTTCGCGCCTACCGCGACCGTATGAAGGTCCACAAGCCGCTTCCTCACCGGAAAGTCGCTCGCGGCCCCGTGCTCGAGAATGTGATCAAGAGCGACATCGATGTCCTGAAATTCCCCGCGCCGCTGCTGCACGAGCATGACGGTGGGCGCTACATCGGCACGGACGATCTGGTGATCATGCGCGACCCGGAGCAGAACTGGGTGAATTGCGGGACGTATCGCGCGATGGCGCAGGCGCCCGACCGCGTCGGGCTGTGGATGTCGCCCGGCAAGCACGGCCGGCAGATCCGCGAGAAGTACTGGAAGCAAGGCAAGCCGTGCCCGGTGCTCATCAGCTGCGGCC
>DATADT010000544.1:0-3539 GCA_036258355.1 Burkholderiales bacterium | reverse complement strand
GGCCGAGCGGGTGCGCCTGCCGGGACACGCCATCCGTAACGCGACGCTAAAGCGCGGCGAGGCATAGCGACCGGGAACATCAGGCTGTTCTGCCGGCGCCCCGCCTTCGCCGCGGGAGCGCGCGCCACGCTGCCCGTGCTCCTCCGCGATCTGGGCGCCGGAAGTGCTGGTGAAAAATGAACAACTGGCTGCCGGCGTTGTCGCAATAGCGGTGGCGTGGCGCTGGCGCATGACGTTCGCTACGATAGTCGCGGGGCTCGCCGCACTGCATTTTTTCGCATGACTCACATAAGAAGACTTTTTTCGGTATTCCTGTTGTTCTGGGTCGGAAGCGCTCTCGCCGCCGAGCTTCCGCAAAAGAGCGTCTCCATCGAGGGCATCACCGAGTGGCGGCTCGCGAACGGCCTGAAGCTCCTTACCCTGCCCGACCCCGGCGTCGACACGATCACGGTGCACATCACCTACCTTGTCGGCTCGCGCCACGAGGGCTACGGCGAGAAAGGCATGGCGCATCTCCTGGAGCACCTGCTTTTCAAGGGTTCCAAACGCCACCCCAACCTCAAGGAGGAGTTCACGCGGCGCGGCGCACGCTGGAACGGCACCACGTCGAACGACCGCACCAACTACTTCGAGACCCTCGCCGCGACCGACGACAACCTCGCGTGGGCGATCGCGATGGAGGCCGACCGCATGGTGAACTCGTTCGTCTCCAAGCAGGACCTCGACAGCGAGATGACCGTGGTGCGCAACGAGTTCGAGATGGGCGAGAACAGCCCCGGCGGGGTGCTCTTCCAGCGCATGCAGCAGCTCGCCTTCCCGTGGCACAACTACGGCAACCCGATCATCGGAAGCCGCTCCGACATCGAGAACGTGCCGATCGACAAGCTGCAGGCCTTCTACCGCACCTGGTACCAGCCCGACAACGCGGTGCTGATCATTTCGGGGCGCTTCGACGAAGCCAAAGCAGTTTCTCTGGTGCAGAAACATTTCGGCGCGCTCCCGCGCCCGACGCGCGTGCTGCCCGCCTACTACACCGCAGAGCCTACGCAGGACGGCGAGCGGCGCGTGCGCCTGGAGCGGGTCGGCGACCACCAGCTCGTATCCGCGCTTTACCGCGTACCGGCCGGCGGCCACCCCGACTACCCCGCGATCGATGTGCTGGTGAACGTCCTGGGCGACGTTCCGGCCGGCCGGTTGCACCGCGCGCTCGTGCAGAAAGGGCTCGCCTCGCAGGCCTGGGGCGCGGAGCGCGGGCTGCACGATCCGGGCTACGTGTTCTTCGGCGCCTCGCTCGGCCGGGAGCAGAAGCTCGGCGATGCGCGCGAGCGGCTGCTCGAGGTCGTCGAGGGCGTGACGCGCGACAAGGTGAGCGCCGAGGAGCTCGAGCGCGCGCGCACGACGCTCGTCAACGAATTCGAGAAGGCGCAGCTCGAAAGCTCCGCGCTGGTGCGCTCGCTCGGCGAGTTCACCGCGATCGGAGACTGGCGGCTCTTCTTCCTCTACCGCGACCGCCTGCGCAAGGTGACGCTCGAGGACGTGCAGCGCGTCGCCGCGCAGTACCTCAAGTCCGCGAACCGGGTGATCGGTGAATTCATCCCCACCGAGCGTCCCGAGCGCGCGGAGATCCCGCCCACGCCGGATCTCCAGTCCGCGCTCGCCGGCTACAAGGGCGGGGACGCCGTGCGGCTCGGCGAGGCCTTCGACCCCTCGCCGCAGAACATCGAGAAGCGGACCCTCAAACGGCAGCTCTCCAACGGGATCCGCGCCGCCTTCCTTCCCAAGCAGACGCGCGGCGGGCGCGTGGTCGCCACGCTGACCCTGCATTGGGGCGACGAGCAAAGCCTGATGCATCGCGAAACCGCGTGCAATTTCGCCGGCGCGATGCTCATGCGCGGCACCCAGAAGCGCAGCCGCGCAGAGTTCAAGGACGCGCTCGAGCGCCTGAACGCCACCGTGCAGCTGAACGGCGAAGGAGCGTACATCGATGTCCGCGGCGAGAACCTCGTGCCCACGCTCGAGCTCGTCGCCGAGGCGCTGCGCGAGCCCGCATTCTCGCCCACGGAGTTCGAAGAGATGAAGCGCGCGGCGCTCACCGGCGCGGAGGCGCAGCGCCAGGAGCCCGCTTCGCTCGCGTCGGTGCGGCTTGCGCGCCACCTGCACGAGTACGCGCCCGGCCACCCGCACTACACCCCTACCGTCGAGGAGCGCATCGACCTCATCCGCAAGACCAGCCTCGAGGACGCGATGGCCTGCTACCGCAAGCTCTACGGCGCGACCGATGCGGATTTCGTCGTGGTCGGCGACTTTGATCCCGAGGCGGTGGCGCGCGCGGTGGACCGGCTGCTCGGCCCGTGGCGCACGCCGCACCCGTTCAAGCGCGTGCCTAGTCTGTATTTCGACCGCCCGGGGTTCGAGGACTCGCTCGTGACCCCGGACAAGGCGAACGCGGCGCTGCGCGCGGGAATCAACGTGCGCATGCGCGACGACCACCCCGATTTCCCCGCGCTCGTGCTCGCCAACCATCTCCTCGGCGGCAGCTCCACGGCGCGCATGCCCGCGCGCGTGCGCGAGAAGGAAGGCCTCTCCTACAGCACCTACACCACCTTCAGCTCGAGCGCGCTCGACGAAGCGGCCTCGTTCCGCGTCGGCTCGATCTTCGCGCCGCAGAACCGCGCCCGGGTCGAGCGCGCGATCCGCGAGGAGCTCGGCCGCGCGGTGCGCGAAGGTTTCAGCGCCGAGGAAGTCGAGGCAGGAAAGCACTCGGTGCTCGAGGCGCGGCGCCTCGCGCGCTCGCAGGACCGGGCGCTCGCCAACCGGCTCGGCCACTACCTCTTCGTCAAGCGCACCTTCGCCTGGGACGTCGACTTCGAGGCCAAGATCTCCGCGCTCACTGCGGAGCAGGTCAACGCGGCGGTCCGGCGCCACATCGACCCGGCGCGGCTCTCCGTTGTTGTTGCCGGGGACCTGAAGAAACCCTGAAAACAAGGACCGGCCACGTTTTCCGCGCGGCGTGGATCGACCCACGCCTGAAGATAAGAGAGTCCGCTCTTCACGGCCGGGGACCTTTGCGTTCGCCGCAATTCCAGCAGGAGACGTCGTGACCATATGGCCCCATCGCATCCTTGGTGCGGACGAGGATGCACCGCCCGGCGATGTCTGGCCACGCTTGGATGGAACGCGGATCTGGGTGCCGCCCGATGACCCGGCAGCGCCAGAAGCGTTCCTCAATCATTCATGCGATCCCAACGTCTGGCTGGCCGATGAAGTGACCCTCGTCACGCGTCTCGCAATCGCGAGCGCGCAAGAGCTGACGATCGATTACGCGCTGTTCGAGCTGGACCCGGCGTGGGTCAGCCGCTGGTATTGCCGGTGCCGCGCCGTGTCCTGTCGCGGATCGATCACGGGCCGAGATTTCGAACTCCCGGATCTACAGGCGCGATACGGGCAGCACTTTCACCCTGAGGTGCTCCGGCGAATTGCCGGGCCCAAGCAAAGAATCGGGCTCTGACCCCGATTTATCGCCTCTGCTTCAGCAGGTC
>DATADT010000543.1:0-2006 GCA_036258355.1 Burkholderiales bacterium | reverse complement strand
CTCGGTCTCGCCCTTCGCCTGGCCGTAGATCGCCCAGGAGGGACCGTGGTCGTGCGGCGGAGAGTTCTTCGGCCCGTTGTAGCTGTGCGCGAGCACGCAGAAGCCGAGCTGCGGATCCTCGTAGAGCACCTTGCGCTCGGGGGTCGAATCGTCGAGCGTCGAGGAGATGAACTTGGGGTCTCGCAGCAGCTGCTCGAGCCGCGTGCAGATCTTGTGGCGCCCGGACGGGCCGGGCTCCGCGGTAAGGATCGTGCGGCATTCCGAGGCGAACCGTTCTAGGGGCGTCGTCATATCGTCATAATACGCGCCCCGCCTGAGGGCGGACCCGGCCTAGCGGCGGTTGAGCGCCCAGTCGAACTCGGCGTAGCGCAGGGCGACGGCGCCCAGGCGCCGGTCGATCATGTCGACCACCGCTTCGTCCTCGATCCTCGCGACGACGAAGTCCACGATGCCGCTGTCGCCGCCGAAATCCTCCGCGAACCAGCGGAAAAGCCGCGGCAGGAACAGCACCGCTCCCTTGCGCTCGACGCGCACGTTGCGCCGGATGTAGTCGACGCTCGCCTGCTCGATCTGCCGGTCGAGCTTGCCGCCGTCGAAGGCGCGCAGCGGCGGCGAGGACCGGCAGGCCGAGTGCAGCGCGAAGTGCATGCGCTCCTCGAACACGATCGGCATGTACTCGAGGCGCGGGTCGCCGCGCTGCATCGGCGGGCGCGAGCGCCCCGGCTTGGCGACATTGCCGCGCAGCAGCCCGTGCTGGATGTCGTCGAGCGAATAGGCATGCGCGCCGATGCGCAGGCGCGGCCGCTCGAAAAAGGCCTCCACCTCGCGCGCGCTTGCGGCCGACTCGAGCTCGCGCGCGTCGCGCAGCACCCCGCCGTTGAAGACGTTGATCCAGAAGGCGAGCTGAGACGGAATCTGCGCGCGCTTGATGTCGAACCCGGCGAGCGCGAGAAGGCACGCCGCGAGCCGCTCGCGCTCGGGCGAGCGCGCGAGCGCGCCGTAGTCGCACGCCCCGCCGTTCGCGTCGAAGTGCGCCTGCCGCGCCGCCTCGAGCGCTTCCGCGAGCTCCCTGTCCAGGTTGCCGCTCACGCTCATTACAATAGCGCCGGGGGAGCGAACCTGCAGAACTTCGGCGCATTCGACTACGTGATCGTGGGCGCGGGCAGCGCCGGATGCCTGCTTGCCAACCGGTTAAGCGGAAGCTCCGAGAAAAAAGTCCTCCTGCTCGAGGCCGGCGGACGCGACGACTGGTTCTGGATCGACATCCCGGTCGGCTACCTCTACACCATCGCCAACCCGCGCACCGACTGGTGCTACAAGACCGAGCCCGACGAGCACCTCGCCGGGCGCTCGATCCACTACGCCCGCGGCCGCGTGCTCGGCGGCTGCTCCTCCATCAACGCCATGATCTACATGCGCGGCCAGAAGGAGGACTGGGACTACTGGGCCTCGCTCGGCAACCGCGGCTGGTCGTGGGAGGATGTCCTTCCCCTGTTCCTTTCTCTCGAAGACTACGAGCACGGGCCGGTGGACGGCTACGGCGCGGGTGGCGAGCTGCGCATCGAGGACCCGCGCGTGCGCTGGGACATCATCGACGCCTGGCGCGAAGCCGCCGCCGAGTGCGGCATCCCGCCAGTCAAGGTCTTCAACCGCGGCGACAACTTCGGCTGCGCCTACTTCCAGATGAACCAGCGCCGCGGCCGGCGCTGGAGCGCGACCAACGCCTTCCTGCGCCCGGTCATGCACCGGCCCAATCTGACGGTCATGACGCATGCCGTGGTTTCGAAATTGGAATTTGAGAACCGGGCCTGTAAAGGCGTCGAGTTCACTCACCGAAACGAGAAGTTCAGCGTGGAGGCGACAAGGGAAACGATTCTCGCGGCCGGCGCGATCGGCTCGCCGCAATTGCTGCAATTGTCCGGAATCGGCCCCGCCGATTTGCTGAAGAAGTATCAACTCCCGGTCGTCCATGCCCTGCCCGGTGTTGGCGAGAACCTGCACGACCA
>DATADT010000542.1:0-2091 GCA_036258355.1 Burkholderiales bacterium | reverse complement strand
GGGCCGGCGCTTGACCGCGTAGAGCCTCGCGACCGCTTCGGCGTTCGCCGCATCGGCGCCCAGGCCGTAGACGGTCTCGGTCGGGAACGCCACGAGCCCGCCGGCGCGCAGGATCTGCGCCGCCCGGCGGACCTCGGATTTCACAGCTTGAGCGGCGGGCTCTTCAGCACCGCTTCGGTCTGCTTTGCCCGAAAGTCAGCGAGCTTTTTCTGCAGGCCGCCATCCGACAATGCCAGAAGCGCAACCGCGAACAGCGCTGCGTTGGCGGCTCCCGCTTCGCCGATGGCGAAGGTCGCCACCGGGATACCGCGCGGCATCTGAACGGTGGAGAGCAGCGAGTCGAGCCCCTGCAGGTGCTTGGACGGCATGGGCACGCCGAGAACCGGCAGCGTGGTATGCGCCGCGACGACCCCGGCGAGATGCGCCGCGCCGCCGGCCGCGGCGATCATCGCCTTGAATCCCTTCTTTTGCGCATTCGTCGCCCATTCCGCGACGGCGTGCGGCGTGCGGTGCGCCGACATCGCCTTGGCCTCATAGGGAACGCCGAATTCCTCCAGCACCTTGGCCGCCGCCTTCATGGTTTCCCAGTCGGACGTCGACCCCATCACGATGCCGATCACGAGAGCTTTCTCCCGGTCAGTCGCTCGAGCGCGTCGCGGTATTTCTGGGAGGTGCGCGCGATCACGTCCTCGGGCAGCTTCGGCGCCGGCGGGGTTTTGTCCCAGGTCAGCGACTCGAGGTAGTCGCGCACGTACTGCTTGTCGAACGAAGGCGGCGAGATGCCCACGCGGTACGAATCGGCCGGCCAGAACCTCGACGAATCCGCCGTCAGCACCTCATCGATCAACGCCAGATTCTCTTGTTCATCCAAACCAAATTCAAATTTCGTATCGGCGATGATGATGCCCTTGGTCGCCGCGTAGTCGGCCGCCTCCTTATAGAGGCGAATGCTCACGTCGCGCACCTTCGCAGCGAGCTCAGGACCGATGAGCTTCTCGGCTTGCGCGAACGTGATGTTCTCGTCGTGCCCTTCTGCGGCCTTGGTCGCCGGCGTGAAGATTGGCTGGGGCAGCTTTTCCGCCTGGCGCAGGCCTTTCGGCAGCTCGATGCCGCAGATCTTCCCGGTCTTCTGGTAGTCCTTCCAGCCCGAGCCGATGATGTAGCCGCGCACCACGGCCTCGATCGGCAGGGGCTTCAGCTTCTTCACCACGACCGAGCGGCCCCGAACCTGGGGTTTCTCTTCTTCAGAAACAACAGACTCTGGATCTATTCCGGTCAGCTGGTTCGGCACGACGTGGCCGAGCCGCGCAAACCAGAAGCTCGCCATCTCGTTGAGCACGCGGCCCTTGTCCGGGATCGGGTCGGGCAGCACGACGTCGAACGCCGAGAGCCGATCGCTCGCGACGATGAGCATCTTGTCGTCGCCCACGGCATAGATATCGCGCACCTTACCCTTGCCGATGCGGGGTAGGCTCTTGATGTTCGATTCAAACAAGGTCATGCCGCTTGTTTCTCGAGCTCCGCGCGCCACTTGCCCTGCGCGGCGAGCCCGTTCATGTGCGCGCGGTGGAAAAACGCCTTCTGCGCAGCGGCGATGTTGCCCGCCTGGCCCTTCCAGGTCTTGAGCGCGGGGTTCTGCAGCGCGCGGGAATACGAGAACGTGAGCGGCCATGGCAGCCCCTTCATCGAAGCCATGGCATTGAGGTGGGCCGTCGCGGCCTCGTCGGACTGGCCGCCCGAGAGGAACACGACCCCGGGCTGAGAGGCCGGGACTGTCCGCTTGAGCACGCGCACCGTGCGCTCGGCGACTTCCTCGACGCCAGCCTGCTTCGGGCAGTTCTTGCCGGGGACCACCATGCTCGTCTTGAGGATGACGGACTCGGGCACGACGTTGTACGCGGCGTTCGCCGCGTAGCATGCGCGCAGTGTGGCTTCGGTCACTTCCTCGGAGCGCTCGATCGTGTGGTCGCCGTCGAGCAGCACCTCGGGCTCGATGATGGGAACGATCGAAGCCTCCTGGCAGGCGGCGGCGTAGCGCGCGAGCGCGTGGGCGTTGGCATAGATGCAGGCATGGGTCGGGAGGCCAGGGCC
>DATADT010000541.1:0-1739 GCA_036258355.1 Burkholderiales bacterium | reverse complement strand
CTTCTGCTTGCCCTTCGCTTCGGCCATGCAGATGTCCTTGGCGTTGCCTTCCATGCTGTTGCACTTCTCGCGCGCGGCCTTGTACTCCTGCTCGATGCGCTCTTCCGCGGCGTCCTTCGCCTTGCGCTCGGACTTCTCGGCCCGCGGAGCCGCAGAATCGCCCTTGGCCGGGGGCTGCGGAGTTTGCGCCTGCACGGCGCTCGCCAGGCCGAAAGCAAGGCTTAGCGCGACAGCGGTCAGTTTGAGCTTCATGGTACGTATCTCCTTTGGCTTGGGTTTCTAGGGCCTTCTCAGCAGTCCCGCCACGAGCGAGACGAGGAAAAGGACCACGAACACGACGAACAGGATCTTGGCAATCTCGGCCGCTCCGGCAGCGATGCCGGTGAAGCCGAAGACCGCCGCGATGATTGCGATGATGAAAAACGCAAGCGCCCAACTCAGCATGACGGCTCCTCGATAAAAGTGGTTGCAGCACGGGAGACGCAGCAAAGTCCATGCCGAGCGCGCGGCGCGCGCGGTTCGTCGAGATATGTAAGGTTCGGGCAGGGCCTGTAAGAACTACGTGTCGCGCGACCGCGGCCCTCGTAGTGAAAGCTCTACGGGCACGGCTCCTGCTCGGTCGCTTTCAGCCTCATCCAAACGGTATGCAGCCCGACGACAATCTCCCCCTCATGACGTGGCGCGCGCGCCCGGACATGTCGTGTGAACACGTCAACCGGGAGTGGCGCGAGTACACGGGTTACACGATGGAGCAGGCGATGGGGCAGAGCTGGTCGCGCTGCCTTCACCCGGAGGACCTCGCGCGATGGCTCGACACCTGCGTGGCCGCGTTCGACCGGCGCGAGCCGTTCGAGATCGAGTACCGCCTGCGCCGGCGCGACGGCGAATATCGCTGGATCCTCGAGCGGGCGGCGCCGCGCTACTCCGCCGGGGACCTCTTCGTCGGGTTCGGCGCCGTGTGCGTGGACATCGACAAACGCAAGCGCGAGCAGCAGAGCCTTGCGCGGGCACTCGAACGCGAGCGGCGCCTGCGCATCGCGACCGAGGAGGCGAGCCGGCTGCGCCACGGGCTCATGATCTCGGTGCTGCAGGAGCTATATCTGCCTTCGCGCGCGATCGCGACGTGGGCCGCGCACCTGCGCAGCCAAATGCCGCGCGGCGCCGCGCTCGAGGCGATCGAGCGCAACGCGCGCACGCAGAGCCGGATCATCGCCACGCTGCTCGAGCTCGCGCAGTCGCCCGGAGTGCCGCCGCGCGAGCGGCCGCTGCTTTCCGGGGTTCGCGTGCTCGTGGTCGCGCACGACGAGCTCATCAAGCCGCTCGAAGTCGCGGGCGCCGATGTGCGCGCCGCGGCGAACGCGGACGAGGCCCTCGCGACGGTCAACTCGTGGCGGCCCGACGTGCTCCTCGCCGAGTCGAACGAGTCGTTTATCCGCACGCTGCGCTCACTGCCGGCGGAGCGCGGCGGATGCCTGCGCGCCGCCGCGCTCACCGAAGGCGGCGCGGCCGCGGCCGCGTCGGGATACGACGCGCAGCTCGCGAAACCGGTGGAGCCAGTGGCGCTCCTCGCGACCGTCGCGCGGCTTGCGGCATAGCTCTTGCTTTTACGCAAGAAGGACCAACCGAACGAAGTGCTTTCTTAAAGGAGAAAATCAAGTGAATTGGGATCGCATTCAAGGAAACTGGAAGCAAATGACCGGCAAGCTCAAGGAGAAGTGGGGCAAGCTGACCGACGACGA
>DATADT010000540.1:0-1601 GCA_036258355.1 Burkholderiales bacterium | reverse complement strand
GGCATCATCGGGCCGGCGAGAAGCTGCACCGCCGGGATGTCGGCCGAAGCCGCGCCCATGAGCTGCGCGGGAACAGTCTTGTCGCAGCCGCCGACGAGCACTACCGCATCCATCGGCTGCGCGCGGATCATCTCCTCGATGTCGATTGACATCAGGTTCCTGAACATCATCGAGGTGGGATAGAGAAACACCTCGCCAAGCGACACCGTGGGGAACTCGATCGGCAGGGCGCCGGCGGCGAGCACGCCGCGCTTCACCGCCTCGATGAGCTCCGGGAAATGGCGGTGGCAGTTGTTGAAGCCGCTGCGCGAGTCGGCGATGCCGACCACCGGGCGGCCGAGCAGCTCGCCTGAGTAACCCATGCTCTTCGCGAACGAGCGGCGCAGGTACAGCGAGAACGCCGGGTCGCCGTAATTGGTGAGGCCCCTGGCCAGTCCTTGCCGCTTATTCCCAGACTTCACGGGCGACCTCCATTACCAGTTCGAGCTTGCGGCGCGTGTCTTCCTGCGTGAGCGCCTGGCCGCCGCCGCCGACGCTGGAAAAGCCGCACTGCGGCCCGATGCCGAGCTGATCGAGCGGGATGTGTTTCGCGGCTTCATCGATTCTCTTCTTGAGCATTTCCTTCGATTCAAGCTGCGGGGTCTTGCTGCTCACCAGCCCCAGGATCACGCGTTTGCCCTTGGGGACGAACCTGAGAGGAGAGAAATCCCCGGCGCGCTCGGTGTCGTACTCCAGGCAGTAGGTGCCGGCGTTCAGCCGGTTGAACAGCGCATCGGCGATCGGCTCGTAGCCGCCCTCGGCCATCCACGCGCCCTTCAGATTGCCGCGGCAGAGGTGAATCGCGACCGCCATTTCCGCTGGTTTTTGTTCAATACAGCCATTTATGAGCCTCACGTAGCGCTGGGTGAGCTCATCCGCGTCCTCGCCGCGCGCCTTGACGTCGTGGCGCGCGCCCGTATCGCAGTTGCAGGGCAGTGCGGTGTCGTCGAGCTGCAGGTAGGTGCAGCCTTCCGCCGCGAGATCCCTGATCTCGTCACGATAGATCTTCACCAGGTCGGCGAAGTACGCCTCCCGGTCCTTGTAGGCTTCGAACGCCTTCGGCCCGAGGAAGTAATGCATCACGTCGGGCGCGGCGATCGTGACCTTGGGCACGCCGCGCTTCACCACGGACTTGAGGAAGCGATAGTCGTCGGTAACGATGCGCCGCTTGCGCTTGAGCGGCGCCCTGGCGTAGGGCGAGGCGGACACGCCGACCACGCCGGTCTCGTTGCGGAAGGTGAGCGTGCCGTCACGCAGGCCGAAGCCGTCCACCGCGTCGATGAATCCCGCCGACCAGCTCCGCCGGCGAAACTCCCCGTCGGTGATCGACGGCAGGCCGATCGATTCCTGGAACGCGACGATCCCCTGGATGGCCGCGTCCTGCACCTGCCGGAACTCCTGCTCGCCCATCGTGCCGGCCTTGTGCGCGCGCGCGGCGTTTAGCAGCGGTTCGGGGCGCACGAAGCTGCCGATGTGCTCGACGCGGAACGGCGGCTTCATGAAAGCTCCGCTCTCAGCATCTTCGCGGCGTCGACCATGGCCTTCATCTTGCCGAACGCCAC
>DATADT010000539.1:0-6155 GCA_036258355.1 Burkholderiales bacterium | reverse complement strand
TCGTTGCGGCAGGCCGGGGTGCCGGTCGACCGCAGCACGGTCATCATCCCGACGCTGCACCCGCAGATCTTCGCGACGGTGCTCGTGTGGCGCGCCGACACGCCCGGGATCCGCACGGTGTTCGAGCCGCACGACATCCTCTACCAGCCGAAATTCGCCGACAGCCCGTTCGCGCCGATCATCCGCGGCGCGGGCGGAGTGCGGCGCAGGCTCGAGGACCCGGACTGCGCGCTCGACTTCCCGGTGGTGCGCGACCTGAAGGGCGAAGGCGCGACCGACTACGTCGCGATGCCGTTCCGCTTCTCCGACGAACAGATCAACGTCATGTCGGTCACATCGTTCGCGCCTGGCGGCTTCGGCACCGCGCACCTCGGCCAGCTCTACGAGGTGCTGCCGCTCCTCGGGCGCCTGTTCGAGGTGCACGCAGCCCGCCGCACGGCGACCGCATTGCTCGAGACCTACCTCGGCCGGCACACCGGCGAGCGCGTGCTGAAGGGACTGGTGAAGCACGGCGACGGCGAGCACATCCACGCCGTGATCTGGTTCTGCGATTTCCGCGACTCGACGCCGCTTTCGAAGAGCATGGGCCGGCGCGCGTACCTGCGCCAGCTCAACCGCTTCTTCTACTGCATGGCGGGCGCGGTGCTCGAGGCGGGCGGAGAGGTGCTGCGTTACATCGGCGATGCGGTGCTGGCAATTTTTCCGATCCAGGAAAACCCTGCGGAGTCCTGCGAGCGGGCGGTGCGCGCAGCGAAACTCGCTGCGTCCAGGGTCGGTGAGATGAATGCGAAACACCAAGACCGTGCGCCGCTGCGCTACGGCATCGGCCTGCACGTCGGCACGGTCACCTACGGCAACATCGGCGTGCCCGAGCGCCTGGAGTTCACCGTGATCGGCGCCGCGGCCAACGAGGCCGCGCGTGTCGAGAGCATGACGAAGGAGCTGAAGCAGCCGGTGCTGACGTCAGCGGCTTTTGCGACCGCTTATGGCAAACCGCTGGTCGCCCTGGGGAGATACGCCTTGAAAGGCCTGGAGGGCGAGCACCAGCTCTTTACGCTGCCTGATCATCCGATGAAGGGATAGAGGTCGGGTTGCTCGCATTGCCGGCGGAGTAGATGCAGAAGGCATTCTTGCCGGCGCGCTTAGCCGAATACATCGCCTGGTCGGCGTGCGCCATCAGCGTCGCGGGGTCGCCGGCGTCGTCGGGAAAGATACTCACCCCGAGGCTCGCCGAGCAGCGCGCCTTGACGCCGCCGAAAAGCTCGTACGGCTTGAGGACGTCCGCCGCAAGCTTGCTCACCACGCGCTCGACAGCGGGCGCGTCCTGCATCTGCTCGAGCACCACGAAAAACTCGTCGCCGCCCAGGCGCGCGATGATGTCGCTCGCTCGCAGGCCGCGGCGCAGGCGCCGCGCCACCTCGACGAGGAACGCGTCGCCGGCGGCGTGGCCGTGCATGTCGTTCAGCTCCTTGAAGCCGTCGAGGTCCATGAACACGCCGGCGAGCTTGGAGCGGTTGCGCCGCGTGCGCTCGATCGCCTGCTCGAGCGCCGGCGCGAGGCTCGTGCGGTTGGCAAGCCCGGTCAGCGCGTCGTTGTAGGCGAGCGAGGCGATGCGCTCGCGCGCGAGCGCGATCTCGGTGACGTCGCGCCCGACCCCGCGGTAGCCGATGAACGCGCCGTCGGCGTCGAAGCGCGGCTCGCCGTTCACGGAGAAGTAGCGCGTGCCCCCGTCCGGCATGATGCGGGCGAACTCGAAGTCGCGGAACGGCAGGTGGCTGTTGAGCTGCGTCATGTGCGCCGCCCAGCCCGCCTGGTCGGGGCTCACCGAGGCCACGCCCCAAGGCTGCTTGCCGAGTATGCCGCGCGCTAGCTGCGCCGAGCCGTAGCTCGGGCCGTGCACGATGCTCGTCAGGCGGTGCTCGGCGTCGCTCTCCCAGAAGAAATCGGAGGAGAGGTGGGTCAGGCTGCGGAAGCGCGCCTCGCTCGCGCGCAGCGACTCCTCGGCGTGCCTTCTCTGCAGGAACTGGCCGAAGAGGCTGCCGATCGCCTGCGCCGCTTCGATCAGGCGCTCGTCGGGCTCGCCGGTGCGATGGCCGGAGAAGGCGAGGAGCCCGATGGTGCGCCCCTGCGCGACCGCCGGGAAGGCGAAGGTGGCGAAGGCGCCCGTCGCCTCGCGCGGCGACGTCGCGAAGACCGCCTTCCCCTCTTCCCAGAGGGCGCGCGAGCGCGCGAGGAACTGCTCGGTCGAGGGCTCGCGCGCGAACCAGCCGAGCTCGAAGCCGATCTCGCCGCTCGCCGGGTCGACGCGAAAGCACCGTCCGTAGTCCCAGCCCTCGAAGTCGCAGATCGCGCGCAGCCCCGCGCGCAGGCCCTCGGCGACGCCGGTCGCCTGTGACAGCGCGCGCGCCACCGCATGCTCGAGCCTGAGCAGCCGCTCACCGCGCTTCTGCGCCGTGATGTTGCGCCCGAAGCCGCGGTAGCCCTTGAAGACGTCCGCCTCGAACACCGGCACGCCGGAAAGCGAGAGCCAGACCGTGCGCCCGCCCGGGGCGAGACGCTGGATCTCGAAGTCGCGGAAGGGCTGGTGCCGCTCGAGCGCGCGGCGGTTGTGCTCCCAGAAGTCGTCGGCCGGGTCGAGCCCGGTCTTCTCGGCGAACTCGGGCGAGGTTTGGGTGAGGCGCAGCTGAGCGTCCATCTCCCAGTACCAGTCGGCCAAAAGGCCGCTGAGAGCGGACACGTTGTTCAATTCCTCCCCCCCTTCTAAACGGTGAACAGCTCCATCTTATCGCCGACCCCGCGAAGCGTGTGGCGGCCGAGCGATCGGAACGCCCCGGGCAGCGCGCGCGCAACCCGCTCCGATACTAGAAGATCCACGTCCAAGTCCTTGCACAGGCTCTCGATGCGGGCGGCCTCGTTGGCCGCCGCGCCGACCACGGTGAACTCGATCCGCGTGGGCGTGCCGACATTGCCGTAGGTCAGTTCTCCCAGGTGCAGCCCTATGCCGAAGCGCAGCGGTTGACCCCGCGCCTTATTCAGCTTCTCCATCCGGGCGAGCGCCTCCCGGGCCGCGGCGAGCGCCTCGGCGCAGGCGTGCTTCTCTCCTCCATTCGGCCTGCTCTCGACGGGGAAGATGGCGAGCGCGGCGTCGCCGATGAAGCGCAGCACCTGCCCGCCGCGCTCGAGCACCGGGCCCAGCACGCACTCGAAATACTCGTTCAGGAGCGCGAGGAACTCGCGCCGGCTCATAGAGTCGGCGAGCGCGGTCGATTCGCGCAGGTCGCAGAACCAGATTACGGCGTCGATGTCCTCGCTGTCGCCCCGCTTGATCCGGCCGGCGAGCACCTTAGCCCCGGCGTGCGGCCCGAGATAGGCGTCGAGGATGTTCTGCGCCTTCCTCATGGCTCCGAAGATCTCGGTAAGGCGGGTGAAGGGCGGCAGCAGCCGGCGCAGCGCCGCGATCTCGCCTTCGGTGAACCCGCCCGGCCGACGGGTGGCGAAGGTCGCGACGTGGATCTCGCCGCTCAGGAATTGCAGCGGCACGGCGAGGTAATCGGTGACCCCGTCCGCCCGCAGGTCCTCGAGCACCGGATAGTCGCGCGGGCAGTGCGGATCGGCGAGCCGGCGGCGGATCTCGGTATTGGCGCTCCATACCGTGTGGATCGGGCTCTTCAGGTGCTCCTCGCTTCCGAACCAGCCGTGCTCGGCGCTGTCGACTTCGACCTCCTCCCGGTCCGCGCGCCAGAAGAAGCCCCGCCCGGCGACGTTCGGGTGCAGCGTGCGCACGAACACCGCCACGCGGTGCAGCGACATTCCGCAGGCGAGCAAGCTGCGGCACAACCGGTTCAGCACCTCCTCGGGGCTCGGCGCCCCCGGCACTCCGGCGTCGAGCCATGCGAGCACCGGCTGGATGTTCAGTTTCGGGTCAGCCAGAGGCTCGATTCGATGGCTCCCGGCACGAGCGGCAGGCGCGCGAGCACGCCCTGGATTTTCTCCGGATGGAGCTTGACGGTCGCATGGCTGGCGAAGTCGACCCTGAAGACGTCCTTTCTTATCAGGGCGGCAACGGCGGGCTGCTCGTTGTACCGCCGCCAGGCCCAGTGCCCAGGGTACTCGTCGGGCAGGAAGATGTCGTGGAAATGCACATGCACGCCGCTCGGCAGGAGGGGCAGCACGGCGTTCAGGAGGAAATCGACGTCGCTGCCGGGCTTGAGCTGGTGGCTCGAGTCGATGAAGAGGATGTCGCCTTCGCCGAGCGCCGGAAACGCGGCGACGCGTTGAACCGGCGTGCATAGCCATTCCACGGAAAGGTTTTCAATACTGGCCCTGGGTTTCGGATCGATGGCGGTGATGCGCGTGTCGAGCCCGCCGTCGGCCACCGCGCGGGCGAGGAAGCGCGTGGAGTGCCCCGAGCCCACCTCGACAATGCGCCGGGGTTTGAGCGTGCGTACCATCGCGTAAGCGGCGGCGGCATCGAGGCGCGGAAACCAGTCCTGGTTCCAGCGCGGCGCCGGGGCCGGCTCCGAGCCGATGGCCTCCAGCTCGGCGGCGTAGCCTTCAATCCACTGTAACAACCAGGCCGTCCCTCGCGACGATCGACCCCGGCAGCTCCTTCTGCACCTCGCGCGCGATGCCGTCGAGCATTTCGTCGTCGTGCTCGGGGTCGTGGTGGAACACCGCGAGGCGCTTTGCGCCCGCCACCCGGCACAGGCGCACGCCCTCCTGCCACGTCGAATGCCCCCACCCGACATAGGTGTCGTACTCGGCGTCGGTGTACATGCTGTCGTAGATCACGAGGTCGGCGCCCGCGATGAGCCCGAGGATGTTGCGGTCGAGCGCCCCGGGCACGTGCTCGGTGTCGCTGAGGTAGCAGAGCGAGCGCCCGCCGTAGTCGACGCGGTAGCCGGTCGCCCCGTCGGGGTGGTTGAGGGGCGTGGTGCGCACTGCGATGCCGTCGGCGGGATGCAGCGTCTCGCCTGCCTTGAACTCGCGGTACTCCATGCGCGCGCGGAACACCTGCGGCGGCACCGGGAAGAGCGGCGACATCATGAACTCGCCGAGCACTCGGCGCAGCGTCATCCCCTCCACGAGGTGCCCGGCCCAGAGCCGGAAGCGGTTCTGCGGCTTGAAGAACGGCTTGAAGAACGGCAGCCCGACGACGTGGTCGAAATGGGTGTGCGTGAGGAAGAGATCCGCGTCGATCGTTCCTGCATTGGCGAGCGAATTGCCGAGGTAGCGCAGCCCCGTGCCCGCGTCGAAGAGGAGCATCCGCTCGTCGCAGCGCACTTCCAGCGACGAGGTATTCCCGCCATAGCGCGCCGTGCGCGGGCCGGAGCAGGCGATCGAGCCGCGCACGCCCCAGAAGCGGACGCTGAAACTCATGCCCAACTATAGCTTGTAAGATGCCGCCCTAGGGAACCCCAGGTGGACCGCAGCCTTTTCGGCTTCATCCTCAAGTACAGCAAGCGCGACCAGCTGCGCATCGTGCCGTTCGTGCTGCTGACTATGGTCGTCTATTACGCGTCGCTGGACCTGCCCAAGACGATCATCAACGAGGCGATCCAGGGCAGCCGCTTTCCCGAAGGCGCGTTCACCACGAGCTTCCTGTGGCTCGACATGGGCCGGATCGAGTACCTCTTCGCGCTGTCGATGATCTTCCTCGGCCTGATCGTGGTGAACGGCTGGCTCAAGTTCCGCATCAACACGATGAAGGGCTGGATGGGCGAGCGCATGCTGCGGCGGCTGCGCTACACGCTCTACGACTACATCCTGCGCTTTCCGCTCGCGCGCTTCCGCCGCGTCAAGGCCGCCGAGATGGCGAGCATGATCAAGGACGAGGTCGAGCCGCTCGGCGGCTTCATCGGCGAGGCGCTCATCACGCCGCTCTTCCTCGGCGGCCAGGCGCTGACCGCGATGTTCTTCATCCTGTACCAGCACTGGGCGCTTGGCCTCATCGCGCTCGCCGTGGTCGGGGCGCAGGCGTTCGTGATTCCACGGCTGCGCAAGCGCCTGATCGAGCTCGGGCGCGAGCGCCAGCTCACCGCGCGCGCGCTCGCCGGGCGCATCGCCGAGACCGTCGACGGCGCGGCCGAGATCCACGCCAACGCCACCTCGAACTACGAGCGCGCCGAGATCTCGGCGCGCCTGGGGCGCATCTT
>DATADT010000538.1:0-20124 GCA_036258355.1 Burkholderiales bacterium | reverse complement strand
TTCCCGAGCCGCTCTAGGATCGTCGCGCGCGTCTTCTGCACCGCGCCGGCGAACGGCCCGCCTGCGGCCGCCGCCTTCTCGATCAGCGGCAGCGCTTCCTCGTGGCGGCCGAGGTCGGAGAGCGTTTGCGCGAGGTTGTTGAGCACCACCACCGAATCCGGGTCGCGCTGCGCGGCTTCGCGCAGCACGGCCTCGCCCTGCGTCAGCTCGCCGAGCGCGTAATGCGTATTGGCGAGCCCAATATGCGCATTCACGCTTTCCGGCCAGCGCTGGAGAAACGCCGTATACGCGACGCGTGAGCGGCGCGCATCCCCGGTGCGCTCGAGCGCCGCGATGGCGCTGAGCCAGCTTTTTTCTTCCGCCGTGACCGGAATGTGGTCGGGCGGCACCGCCACCATCGCCCAGTAGCCGCTTCGCATCCACACCACCTCGTGCGCCGCGAACGGCATGACCTCGCGCTCCTGGGTGCCCGAGCGCAGCACCAGCGTGCCGCGCGGATAGTCGTAGCCGATCGCCACCGCGTAGTGCCAGCCGGCGGTGAAGAAACCCAGGTTCTGCAGCACGATGACCGCATTGCCGGCCGCGATCTCGCGCAGCAGGTCCTCGAAGCGCGGGGCGAGCGCGTAGGACACCATGCCGTGGCGCCGCGCCGCGGCCAGCATCTCGACCTGGAGGCTCCCTTGGCGGTCCGGGATGTAGACCTGGGGCACGAGCTCTTCCGGGCTCGTCTTCGCCCCGGCGCTCACGAGCACGGTGGCGAGCGCCGCCGGCCCGCACTGGTACTCGAGCTGCGGAAAGAACGGCACCGCGGCGAGCTCCATCCTCTCGGGCAGCCCCGGCGGCACGCCGCGCGCGGCGAGCTCCTTGGTCTGCGGCACGAGGCTCGCGCAGCCCGCGGCCGCCGCCAAAACGAAAACGCCCGCGATCACGCGGGCGCTTTGCGCTGCGAAGCGGATGGCTAGCGGCGGAACCAGATCCACCACACCGCGAATGCGATCACGATGATCAGGATGACGGTCCCGGTGGAGTCTGCGCCGGTGGGCATGCCCTGGATCTTGCCGGCGAGCGAGCTTACTTCCTGGTCGGTCAGGGCGGCCACGCGGTCCTTCACGGCGGCCGGATCCACGCCGAGCGACTGAAGCTGGCTTGTTACGTCGGCGCGGCCGAGGAATTCCAGCACGGTGTTGCGATCGGCCTGCGATGCGGCTGAAGCCGCTTGGTCGGTGCCGATCATGCCGGCGTTCGCGTACTGGATCGGCGACCAGACTATGAGCACCATCAACAAGCGGCAAAGCATCCTTCCCCAGATTGATTTCATTTTAGAGTCCTTGGATGAGTTGACTGGAACGACGCGACCCCCGCGACTCGCCGCCGGTTATGGGTCGATTGGCGGTCGATCGCGGCGGCAGCGTATGCCGCGCCCCCCGTGAAGTCAAGAAAGCGCAGGAAGGCGTGTGCAAGAATCCCCACGCATGGTCGAATCCGAACGCCTCCAGGCCGCGCTGCGGCACGCCGTGTCGGGCGAGGTGCGCTTCGACAAAGGCATGCGCGCCGCGTATGCCTCCGACGCATCGAACTACCGGCAGGTCCCGATCGGCGTCGTGCTGCCCCGCACGGTGGCGGACATCGTCGAGACGATGCGCGTGTGCTCGAGCCGCGGCGTGCCGGTGCTTCCGCGCGGCGGGGCGACCTCGCAGAACGGGCAGGCGGTCAACGTGGCGGTCATCATCGACTGCTCGAAGTACCTGCACCGCGTGCTCTCGGTCGACGCGCAGGCGCACCTCGCGCGCGTCGAGCCCGGCGTGGTGTGCGACGCGCTGCGCGACGCGGCCGCGGCGCACGGCCTCACCTTCGCACCGGACCCGGCGACGCATTCGCGCTGCACGCTCGGCGGCATGATCGGCAACAACTCTTGCGGGCCGCATTCCGTGATGGCCGGCACCACGGTGCAGAACATCGAGCGGCTCGAAGTGCTGACCTACGACGGCGCGAGGTTCTGGTGCGGGCCCACCTCGGATGCCGACCTCAAACAAATAATCTCCAAGAACGACTCTCAATCCAAGATTTATGGAGGTCTGAAAGCAATCGCCGACAAGTACGCGGATCGCATCCGCGCGGGATTCCCGAAGATCCGCCGGCGGGTCTCCGGCTACAACCTCGACCAGCTCCTGCCCGAGAACGGCTTCAACGTGGCGCGCTCGCTGGTGGGCTCCGAAGGCACCTGTGCGCTCACGCTGCAGGCCGAGGCGCGGCTGGTCAAGAGCCCGCCGCACCGCGTGCTGGTCGTGCTCGGCTTTCCGGACATCGGCGCTGCGGGCGACGCAGTGCCGGGCGTGCTGGCCGCCGGGCCGATCGCCTGCGAAGGGCTCGACGAGGCGATCATCGGCGGCCTGCGCAGCCGCGGGCTGCGGCTCGACGACATCGCGCTCCTTCCGCCGGGCAGGGCCTGGCTGATGGTCGAGTTCGGCGGCGATACGGAGCAGGAAGCAGTCCGGAAAGGAAAGTCAATTTCTGGATCTCTGGTCAGCGACAGGAATCTCATCTCCCGCCTCTGGACCATCCGCGAGACCGGCGCGTCGGCGACCGCGCTCAATCTCGGCGGCAAGGGCCCCGACCCCGTGGTCGGGTGGGAGGACGCCGCGGTGGATCCGATGCGGCTGGGCGGCTACCTGCGCGAGTTCCAGGCGCTCGTCCAGCGCTTCGGCTATCGCACCTCGCTCTACGGACACTTCGGCGACGGCTGCATCCACGCGCGCATCAACTTCGAGCTGCGCACGCACACAGGCCTCACGCACTGGCGGCGCTTCCTTACCGAGGCGGCGCACCTTGTCGTCAAGTACGGCGGCTCGCTTTCCGGCGAGCACGGCGACGGCCAGGCGAAGGGCGAGCTGCTGCCGATCATGTTCGGGCCCGAGCTCATGGAGGCGTTCCGCGAGTTCAAGCACGCCTGGGATCCGCAGCACCGCATGAACCCGGGCAAGCTGATCGACGCGCTCCCGCTCGACGCCAACCTGCGCCTCGGTCCGGAATACAAGCCTGTGAACATCAAGACGCGTTTTTCGTTCCTGAGTCCGGTCGGCGATGGCTTTGTCCGCGCATCCGAGCACTGCATCGGCATGGGCAAGTGCCGCGCCCGCGCCGGCGGCACGATGTGCCCGAGCTACCGCGCCACGCACGAAGAGCGCTACTCCACTCGCGGCCGCGCGCGCCTGCTCGCCGAGATGCTGCGCGGCGAAGTCATCACCGAAGGCTGGGCGAGCGACGAGGTGAAGGAAGCGCTCGACTGGTGCCTCGCCTGCAAGGGCTGCCGCAGCGACTGCCCCACGCACACCGACATGGCGGCGTACAAAGCGGAATTCATGTCGCACTACTACGAGACGCACCCCCGCCCGCGCCAGGCCTGGTCGATGGGACGGATCGGCGAATGGGCGCCACTGGGTTCCCTTTTCCCCGGAATAACAAATTTCATGGCCAATTTCGGGCTTACCAAAGGCCTGGCTGGCGTTGCCGCCGACAGGACATTGCCCAGGTTCGCGTCGCGCACGTTCCGCTCGCAGTTCAGGGCGACCGGAAAGGGCGAGCCGGTGGTTCTCTTCGACGACACGTTCAACAACCACTTCCGCCCCGACACCGCGGCGGCCGCGCAGGAAGTGCTCGAGCGCGCGGGCTGCGCGGTCGAGCTGCCGGCACGGCGCGTTTGCTGTGGCCGCCCGTACTACGACTACGGCATGCTCGATGAGGCGAAGCGCGCGCTCGAGCGCGTGCTCCAAGTGCTCGGCCCGCGGCTGGATGCAGGCCTGCCCGTAGTGGTTCTGGAACCGGGCTGCCTTTCGGTGTTTCGCGACGAACTGCGCCAGCTCATGCCCGACGATCCGCGCGCCGCCAGGTTGGCGGCCCAGGCGCTTCCGGTTGCCGAATTCCTGAACAAGAAGAATTTCAACGTCACGACCCGGCAAAACAAAATTTTGTTGCATTCGCACTGCCACCAGAAAGCCCTCTGGGGCGCGCAAGCGGACATAGCATTGCTGAAAAGCTCCGGAAGCGAAGTGCTTGCGCCGGACACAGGCTGCTGCGGGATGGCGGGCTCGTTCGGCTACCGGCCGCAGCACGCCGGGGCTTCCCGCCGCATCGCCGAGCTCGCCCTCGTGCCGGCGCTCGCGGCCGCGCCCGGCGCGGCCGTGGTGGCGAGCGGCTTTTCGTGCCGCGAGCAGATCGAGACGCTGACGGGCCGGCGCACCTTGCATATCGCCGAGCTGCTCGCCGGGCGATGAGGGCGCTCGCGCTCGTGCTCGGAGTGTGTTTCTGCGGCTGCGCGGCTGCTTCTGGAGCGCTCTTCCAGGCGATCGATGATCACCGCGAGCGCGCCGCGCTCGACATCGTGGCGAGCGGCAAGGCGATGCTCGAAGCGCGCAATCCGAAGGGCGATACACCCCTGCACCGCGCGGTGGAGACCGGGCTGCGCGAGCTCACCAAGGCGCTGCTCGACGCGGGCGCCGATCCGGGAGCGCGTACTCGCAACGGGGAGACCGCGCTGCACCTCGCCGCCTTGCATTCCGCGCCGGAGTTCGCCGACCTGCTGCTCGCCGCCGGCGCCGAGCCCGGCGCGCGCAACGCGGACGGCGATTCGCCGCTGCACTGGGCCGCCCTTAGCGGCCATATCGTGGTGGTGCAGCGCCTGCTCGCGCGCGGCGCCGACCCGCGTGGACGCAACCGCAAGGGCCTGACTGCAGCCGACTACGCCCGCCGCGACGGCCACGATGAAGTGGTCCGCCTGTTAGAACGCTCCGGCGCCCATTGATCACCGGGAACTGGGTCGAGGATGGAGAGCCGTACTGCGTGATCTTGTCGTCAGCCACCGACAGTCAAAAGAACCATGCCTTCAAGGCTGCGGCGCAACGTGCGACTTGCGTCGTCGGGCATTCCCGACAAACGCCTGCGCGGAACTAGCCTATGAGTGCGCCGCAAGGCACTGTTTCCACTAAACGATGTACAACTGGCATGCCGATTGCTGAGTGGAGCCGGGGGCACGGGAGCGGGGGACATGACAACCATCCGGTTAAAACAAGAACTCTATTCATTCGCGCAGACCTTCTGGAGTTGCGTCCTGCTTGCCCTCGTCCTCGGCGGCATCGGCGGCACCATCTACAAGGTGATCTCGCCGGAGGGCTGGATCGCACAGGCCTTCGGCCGGAGCCTCTCCGTCGGGGTGGCGGCACTCGGTTCGATGGCCCTTGTCGGCGCCCTTGCCTGGTTCTCGCGCGCTTGGGGAGACCCGGAGCGCGGCCTCGTTTCGTACTTTGTGGTGTACGGATTCGCTGCTGCGGGTATTCTTTACCTGCTGCAGTTGTGGACGAAAGGAACGCTCTAGCCAGAGCAAACCGTTACAGCTCAAACGGTCGATTCAACAGATCGACTTCTCCCCGGGGCCCGTCCTCCCCCCTACAGGCGGGCCCTATTTTTTTGTGCCTCCGTTTTCTCGTACCTGCGCCGGTGTAAGCCGCGCAGGTGAGATCAATACGCCGAACTGCTCGCACCAGATCACGACCGAGCCGAACTTGGCGATGTCGACGCCGGCCGGGATGTCGAAGTTCTGGCTGCCCTTGAAGGCCTTGAGCCGGCCGAGATCGATGAACATCGTGCGCGCCACATTGGTCGAAGGCAGCACCTCCTGCTCGGGCACGAGGTAGACGTGAAACTTGGGCCCCGGGCCGACTTCGAAGTCGCGCTCGAGGTGCAGCAGCCCCTCGTACACCGTGACGCGCCCCTTGCCGTAGTGGATCGGATCGGAAGGGTTGGCGTGGATGAACGTGCCGCTCGCGAGCACCTTGCGCACCTCGCCGGCCGGCTTCTCCTGCACCTTCTCGGTGGCGACGATGTCGGAGAGGAAGAGATACGGGTAGACAAAGATTCCGAGCGCGAAGCCGCCGAACGCTCCGAGCACCAGTGCCGCGACGAACGTGATGACGTAAGCGCGCAAGGCTATTGCCCCCGGCGCGGCGCGGTCTGCAGCAGCTTGGCGAGCTCGTCCTTCCAGAACTTGGCGCGGCCCGTCGTGCCGTGGCCGTTGGTGTCTTCGCTGCCCGGGATCAGGAATACGCGGCCGTTCTTGACACGCTTGATCTCGCGATCCAGCACACCGAGCTCGGGCGGGTTGCGCTCATCATCGGCCGAATTGATGGCGAGCAGCACCGCCTGGATGCGGTCGAGCCCCGGCGAGGGGTTGTAATCGCGCGAAGAATCCCACTGGTAGAGATGGTCGTTGGCGTCGCCGCGGAATGGAGCGGCGAAGCGCTGCGCGATCAGCTGGTCGGCCTTCTCGCGGGTGGGCGCCGCCTTGTAAAGTCCGTGGTTGCCGCCGTTCGTGCCGATGGCGAAGTAGATCGAGGCGAACTGCAGGCTCGGCGGCTGCTTCGTGTAGTTGCCGTCCATGTAGGCGGGATCGTTGCGGATCGAGTCGATGATCATCCGCCGCATCATCCAGTTGCGCCCTGACATCTCCACCGGCAGCGACGCCATCGGCGCCGCGATGTCCATGAAGCCGGGATAGCGCTGCGCCCAAATCCACGTCTGCATGCCGCCCATCGAGTTGCCGAGGACTAGCCGCAGGTGGCGCACCCCGAGGTGCTCGCGCACGAGGCGATATTGCCCTTCAACCATGTCCACGTAGTTGTACTTCGGGAACTTCGTGCGCAGGCCGTCAGAGGGCTTGCTCGACTTTCCGGTTCCGATCGCGTCCGGGAGGATGATGTAGTAGCGGCGCGCATCGAGCGGTTGGCCCGGGCCGAACAGCTCGCCGGCGAAGCCGGGATTAAGAAGCCCGCTGCCCGAGCCGTTCGTCCCGTGCAGCAGCAGCACCGGCTCGCCGCTCGGCGCGCCCACCGTCGTGTAGTGCAGCCGCAGCTCGGGCAGCACCTCGCCGGTGTGGAACTTGAAGTCGCGCATCACCCAGCTTCCTTCCTGGGGTGTCGGGTAGTCCGCGGCAAAGCAACTTAACGAAACAAAAAGAAGCAGTATTGCCGGCCGAAATGTCATGTCTTCCTCCTCCGGGTCAAACGGCGATCGGGGCCTTGATCGCGGGATGCGGGTCGTAGTTTTCCAGCGTGAAGTCCTCGTAGCGGAAGTCGAGGAGCTCCCGGACCGCGGGATTGAGGCGCAGCCGGGGGAAGGGGCGCGGCTCGCGCTCCAACTGGATTCTTGCCTGTTCCAGATGATTCAAATACAGGTGCGCGTCGCCCAGCGTGAGAATGAACTCGCCGGGCTTGAGGCCCGTGACCTGCGCCACCATCAGCGTGAGCGCGGAGTAGGAGGCGATGTTGAACGGCACGCCGAGGAAGAGATCGGCGCTGCGCTGGTACATCTGGCACGAGAGCCTGCCGCCCGCGACGTAGAACTGGAAGAGCAGGTGGCACGGCGGCAGCGCCATGCGGTCGACCTCCGCCGGGTTCCACGCGCTCACGATGTGGCGGCGGGAATCGGGCCTGGTGCGAATTGCATGAATGACGTTTCTTATCTGGTCGATTTCCTTGCCGTCCGGCGTGCGCCAGTGGCGCCACTGGTAGCCGTACACCGGGCCGAGCTCGCCGCTCTCGTCGGCCCACTCGTCCCAGATCGTCACGCCGCGTTCCTGCAGCCAGCGCACGTTGGTGTCGCCGCGCAGGAACCAGAGGAGCTCGTAGAGGATGGACTTGACGTGCAGCTTCTTGGTGGTGAGCAGAGGAAAGCTGTCCTCCAGGCCGAAGCGAAGCTGGCGGCCGAACACCGACAGCGTGCCGGTGCGGGTGCGGTCGGACTTGCGCGCGCCGTGCTCGAGCACCTCCGCGACGAGGTCGAGGTACTGCGCTTCGCCCGGGGCTTTCACTGGCCGATCTCGGCGATCACCTCGGCGGCGCTCTGGAAGCGCTCCTCGGGCTTCTTGGCGAGCAGGCGCTCGAGGAGCGGCTGGTGCACCGAGAGTATCCCGGTGAGCTGGGGCACGGGAGCATGCACGTGCATGGCGATCACGTCGGCCGAGTGGGCGTGGTCGTAGATCTTGTCGCCGGTCATCATCTCATAGAGCACCGCGCCCAGGCTGTAGAGATCGGAGCGCGCGTCCACCCGGTGCCCCAGGCACTGCTCGGGGCTCATGTAGCGCGGCGTGGCGAGGAACTGGCCCGCCGCGGTGAGCGTCGAGTTGATCCGCATGTCGCGCGCCAGGCCGAAATCCACGATCACCGGGCGGCCGTCGGCGCGAAACAGGATGTTGGCGGGCTTCAAGTCGCGGTGCACGATGCCGTGCGAATGGATCGCGTCGAGCGCCTGCGCGATCTGGCTCGCGATACGCAGCGCCGCCCGCGCCGTCAGCCCTTCGCGGATGCGCGCCGCGAGCGTGCCCGAGGGCAGGAACTCCATCGCAATGTAGGGGAAGTCGCCGGTGAAGCCCTGGTCGTAGATGCGCGCCACGTAGTTGCTGTTCAGGCTGGCGACCAGCTTGTACTCGCGCACGAAGCGCTCGCGGAACACCGGGTCGTCGCGCAGCGAGCGATTCAGGATCTTGAGCGCGACGCGCAGGCCGTCGTGCTCGCGCTCGGCCAGGAAAACCTGCGCCTGCCCGCCCTGGCCGATGATGTGAATGACGGCATAGCCCGGGACGGCATGCTGCTCGGATGCCATGCCGGCTATTTTATCTTTCAGTCCTCCAATACCTGCGCCAAGAACTTGGCGATATCGGCAATCTCCGGCGCACAAACCGAATGCGGCATCGGGTACGAGTGCCACTCGACCTTGTAGCCCTGCTTGACGAGGACCTCCCGCGACACCTCTGCCCGCCGGATCGGGATGATGTCGTCGAACTCGCCGTGCGCCATGAAGATCGGGATATCACGGTTTGGCTGCGAAGCTTCGCTTTCGATCGTCGATGCAAGGGGTAGATACGTCGAGAGCGCCAGTATTCCGGCGAGGCGCTCCGAGTAGCGCAACCCGGTTTGAAGGACGATCGCCCCGCCCTGGGAGAAGCCGGCGAGCACGATCTGCCGCGAGTTCAGGCCACGCCGCTTTTCTTGCGCGATCAGCTCTTCGAGGAGCTTCTGCGACGCCCGGATGCCGGTGGCGTCCTCGGGGCCGCCGCCGAACTGGAAGATGTCGTACCAGGCGCGCATGCGCATGCCCATGTTGATCGTCACGGGGCGGATCGGCGCGTGGGGGAAGACGTATCGCACCGGCCGCTTGAGGCGCAACTCAGGCACCACCGGCTCGAAGTCGTGGCCGTCGGCGCCCAGGCCGTGCAGCCAGATCACCGCCCCGACCGGGTTCGGCCCGGTCTCGATCTCCACGGCCTGCATGCCGCAAGTCTAAGGCATGGTCCAGAGATAGACCGCGCGCTCGCGCCCGTCGCTCTTCACGCGCACGGTGCGCTTAGGCGGCCAGTCGCCCATGTCGTGCCAGTGCGAGACCACGCGGGCGCCGGAGGCGAGCTCGCGCTCGAGCTTGGAGCGAAGCTTCAGGTTGAAGCGCGGCGAGAGGAAGAGCATTACGACGGTCACGCCGCGCAGCTCTGTCGCAAACAGGTCCTCATTGCGGAAAGCGATGCGCTCGGTAATGCCTGCGGCGGCGGCGTTCCTTCGCGCCTCGGCGATGCGCTTGGGGTCGATGTCGACGCACAGGCCGCGGGCACCATGGCGGCGCACTGCCTCGATCACGAGGCGGCCGTCGCCGCAGCCGAGGTCGGCGACGACGTCGCCGGCATGCACCCTGGCAAGGTCGAGCATCACGTGCACCACGTCCATCGGCGTGGGCTCGTACTGGACCTCCGGGGTCGACTGAAACGCGCTGGCGCACCCGGCAAGCGCCACGACGAGGGTGAGGAGAGAGCGAGCTAGCATTGGCGAGGGTGGCGCGCTGCGCGCCGCGGCCGAGGAGCTCGTCAGGGCTGAGCCTTACTTCTTTCGCAGTGCCGATTTCGGCCGGAAAGCCTTCACCACGGCCTCGTTCGTCTCGATGTACGGGCCGCCGATGAGGTCGATGCAGTAGGGCACCGCGGCGAACACGCCGTCCAGCGTCTCGCGGATCGCCTTCGGCTGGCCGGGCAGGTTGATGATCAGCGCGTTCTTCCGGATCACCGCCACCTGGCGCGACAGGATCGCGGTGGGGACGTACTTCAAGCTCACCGCGCGCATCTGCTCGCCGAAGCCGGGCATCACCTTGTCCGCGACCGCGAGTGTCGCCTCGGGCGTCACGTCGCGCGGCGCGGGACCCGTGCCGCCGGTGGTGAGAACCAGGCTGCAGCCTTTCTGGTCGACGAGCTCCTTCAGCGTCGCCTCGATCACCGGCTGCTCGTCCGCGATGAGGCGGGTTTCGTCGCTCCAGGCGGGCGAGGCGATCGCCGAGGCGAGCCATTCCTTGAGCGCCGGAATGCCTTCGTCCTTGTAGACGCCCGCCGACGCCCTGTCGCTGATCGATACGAGTCCGATAATCATGTCACTTCGAAAACATCGAGATCCACTGCGGCCCTGCGGCGCGCGCCGCTCGCGACGCAGATGATCCGGTTCAGCCACGCGTAGCGGGCATCGCCGGTCTCGAACCGTGGGGTCGTGCGCATGTAGTAAAGGCCCGGGTCCACGCTTTCCCCGGAAGCGAGTCTCTTCAGAATGTCCGCGGGGCCATGCCGGTAGCCCCGGTTGCGGACATAGATCAGCGCGCCGTCGGAGGTCTCTAGCGTGTAGCGCGCGTCGAGGTCCGCGACGCCGTCGGGGCGGACGAGCTGCCAGTCGGCGCCGCCCGGGAGCACGCGCCCCGACAGGCGCTCGCCGCTGAAGCGCCCGCCGGTGATGGCGATGATGCGGCGCCGCCCCTGCGGCGTGTCGCCGAGCTCCTGGGGTGCAGCCAAGGTGATCTCAGCCCTGAACAGGGGTTGAAGCTTCAATCTCTTTCAGGACCCTGAAGAGTTCGCGGTAGGCGCGCGGCGGCTTTCCCGCGCCCGCTTCCTTGCGCGCGTTGCGGATGAGCGTGCGCAGCGCCTGCAGGTCCGCCCCCGGGTGGTCGGCAGCGAACTCGGTGAGCGCTTCGTCGTCGGCCAGAAGCCGTTCGCGCCAGCTCTCGAGGCGCCGGTGGTGCGCGGTGGCCCGCGCCGAGCTGCCCTCGATCTCGCCCAGGCGCGCGCGGATGGGCTCGGGGTCGAGGCCGCGCATCAGGCGGCCGACGTACTGCATCTGCCGGCGCTTCGCCTCGTGGCTCGTGATGCGCTTCGCCTCGAGCAGCGCCTCGCGCAGCTCCTCGGGGAGCTCGATCGACTCGAGCTGCGACTCGGAAAGCCGCGCGAGCGCCGCGCCGAGCGCCTGCAGCTCGTGCATTTCGCGCTTCCGGCGGGTCTTGCTGACAATTTCCTGATCCACGCGATTATCATAGCGCCCCCATGCCGAAGCGCCACGGTTTCAGCTGCGAGCGCGCAGCGCTGGAAAGCCTCGCGCACGCAGCGCTGGAGCGCGCGCGCCGCGCAGGCGCGAGCGGCTGCGACTGCGATGTCTCCGAGGGCTACGGTCTCTCGGTCACGGTGCGGAAGGGCCGCCCCGACACCATCGAGCACAACCGCGACCGCTCGATCGGCGTGAGCGTGTACTTCGGGGAGCGGCCAAAGGTGCGCCGCGGGCACGCGAGCACTTCGGATTTCTCGCGCGCCGCGCTCGAGCAGACGGTCGACGCCGCGGCGGCGATCGCGCGCCACACCGCGGAGGACGACTGCGCCGGGCTGCCCGATCCCGAGCTCCTCGCGCGCGAGCAGCCCGACCTCGATCTGTTCCATCCGTGGGATGTTTCCACCGAGGAGGCGGTTGACCTCGCCCGGGGCTGCGAGGCTGCGGCGTTCGCGGTGTCGAAGAAGATCCGCAACTCCGAAGGCGCCACGGTATCGGCGCAGCAGACCCAGTTCGTGTTCGCGAACAGCCTCGGCTTCGTCGGCGGCTTCGCCGGCTCGCGGCACTGGCTCTCCTGCGCGGTGATCGCCGAGGACAGGGGCCTCATGCAGCGCGACGACTGGTACAGCGCCTCGCGCGTGCCGGGAAAGCTCGCCGAGGCGCGCGCGCTTGGCCGCTACGCCGGACAGCGCGCTGCCGCCCGCCTTGGTGCGCGCAAGATCGCCACCTGCCAGGCGCCGGTGTTGTTCGAGGCGCCGGCGGCGGTCGGCCTCATCGGGCACTTCGTCTCGGCGGTGAGCGGCGGCAACCTCTACCGCAAGACTTCCTTCCTCGTCGACAGCCTGGGCAAGCAGGTGTTCTCGCCGCTCGTCTCGATCGACGAGCGCCCGCGCGAGGCGCAGGGCATGGCGTCGAGCGCGTTCGACGAGGAAGGGGTCGCGACGATCGAGCGGCCGATCGTGCGCGCGGGCGCGGTGGAGGGCTACTTCCTCGGCAGCTACGCCGGGCGCAAGCTTGGCATGAAGTCCACCGGCAGCGCCGGGGGCCACCATAACCTCGTCGTCAAAACAGGAAAGCTCGATTTTCGAGGCATGTTGCGGGAGATGAAACGCGGCCTCCTCGTGACCGAGCTCCTTGGCCAGGGGGTCAACCCCGTCACCGGTGACTACTCGCGCGGCGCCGCCGGTTACTGGGTCGAGGGCGGCGAGATCGCCTTTCCGGTAGAAGAGATAACGGTCGCCGGAAACTTGCAGCAAATGTTTGGGCAAATCGCGGCCATAGGGAGCGACGTGGTGGTCCGCAGCGGGCGCTCGACCGGCTCGATCCTCGTGGAGAGCATGACGATCGCAGGCGAATAGTTCGCTCGCCAGAACCTGCGGGTGGGAGTAACGTCTAATGCGCATGGACCATGTTTTCAGCCACCACGAGCATCCGGGCCCGCACGAGCATCCCGTGGTGGCGTGGCTCGCCATCATCGCCATCATCGCCGCGATCCTGCTCATCGCGTGGGTACGGCTGGAGATCCATGGCACCGACGACCTGGAGGCCGCGCTAACCGAGCCGCCCGCGCACGGCGACCTGCCGGTGGCGCCGAAGCCCGACATCAAGCCCGACAACGAACGCGAGGTCGACGCCGCAGTCACCTCGAGCCGCTTCGCGACCGGGTTCTCCCCCTAAGGCATAATTTCGCGGATGCGAATCCTCGTAGCAGTTGCCGCGGCGGTTCTCGCCGCGGCCCCGGCGGCCGCCCTCGACTCGAGCTCCCCGTACCATTTCCTCGCCCAAGCCCAGCCGCGCAAGCCCGCGCAGCAGCCCGACGTCATCTACGTGCCCACGCCGCACGAAGTGGTGGACGACATGCTGCGGCTCGCCAACGTCGGCAAGGGGGACATCCTGTACGACCTCGGCTCGGGCGACGGCCGCATCGCCATCAGCGCGGCGAAGAAGTTCGGTATCCGCGCGGTCGGCATCGACATCGACCCCGAGCGCATCCGGGAGGCCAGCGAGAACGCGCGCAAGGCCGGCGTCAGCCACCTCGTCGAGTTCCGGCAGGAGGACCTCTTCAAGGCCGACTTCCGGGAGGCGACCGTGATCACGCTCTACCTCCTGCCCGACCTCAACGTGAAGCTGCGGCCGCGGCTCTGGGACGAGCTCAAGCCCGGCACCCGCGTCGTCTCGCACCAGTTCGACATGGGCACCTGGAAGCCCGAGAAGCGCCTCGAGTCGAACGGGCGCGTGGTTTACTTCTGGACCGTTCCGGACAAGAAGAAGTAATGAAGCTCGAGGTGGCATCCGACGTCATCTGTCCCTGGTGCTACATCGGGAAACGCCGGCTAGAGAAGGCAATAGAACTCCTCAACGGGGACCTGGACCTGAAGGTCTCCTGGCTTCCCTTCCAGCTCAACCCCGGTATGCCCAAGGAAGGCATGCCGCGCGCCGAGTACCGCAAGGCCAAGTTCGGGTCGCTCGAGCGCTCGCGCCAGCTCGACGCCCGCGTCATCGCCGAGGGCAGGATTGAGGGCATCGAGTTCGCCTTCGACAGGATCGAACGTACCCCGAACACGAGCGAAGCCCACAGGCTGATTGCTCTCGCTGAAAACCAGAACGCGGTCGTAAACGCGCTCTTCCGCGCCTACTTCGAAGAAGCGAGAGACATCGGCGACCCGGCAGTGCTCGCCGACATCGCCGCGCGGTGCGGCGTAAAGGGTTGGCCGGAGAAGGCGCCGGACGTGTCGGCGCTGGAGGAAGAGGTGCGCGCGATGGGCATCTCGGCGGTGCCGACGTTCATTTTCGACCGCAGCTCGGGAATCTCCGGCGCTTATCCGGCCCAGACGCTGGCCCAGGCGATCCGCCAGGCGGCCACAGAGCTGGTCAGGTAAAGTCCAGGCGGGTCTCGAGCAGCATGCCGTAGACCGGCAGCGGGGGGCGCTTGCCCCCGAGCTCGAGCGGCGGCAGCTCCTCGGCGCCGAGCGTCTTCACCGCCGCGCCAAGAGCCTTCATCACGTCGAGCGAGATCACGATCTCGCCCGCGCGCGCCCGGTGCACCAGGCGCTCGGCGATGCTCACGCTGTCACCAAAGCCGACGAACTGCTGCTGGCCCTGGGGGCCGGCGTAGCCGAAGAGCGTCTCGCCGGTGTGCACGCCCGACGAGGCGGCGGCGGGCAGGCCGTACTCCTTCTGCCAGCGCTCGCCGATCGGCCCGAACTCCGTCTGGATCACCTGGGCGGTCTTGATCGCCGCGTCGTTGAACTGGGCCGGCTCGCCGACCACGAATGCCGCGACCAGGCCGTCGTTGTGCACCGAGAGCACCTTGCCGGCGTGATCCTTGATGACGCGTGCGGCGAGCGAGAAAAACTCGTTCGCGAGCTCGAGCACCTTCTCGGGCGGCAGCACCTCGGAGAGGCGCGTGAAGTTGCGCAGCTCGGTGAAAAGGACGGCGGCAGTTCGGCGTTCAGGCTTTTGCGCCATAAGCATCTCCGGCGGCGGCGATTCCGTTCAGATAGTGCTCCCAAACGTGCAGGTTGCGCTCGCAAGCCGCCACCACGGCGTCCTCCATGCGCAGGTCCTTTGCAAATTTTTCCACGGCGCGCCAGCCGGTGTTCGAATGCTCGATGTCTGCCTCGGCGTGCAGCTCGAAGAACTCGAGCTCCGGGTCTTGCAGGCGGAAGAGCTTCTTCCAGCGCCGGCGCTCGACGCCGAACCAGCCGTGCCGGCGGAAGTCGCCCTTGCCGTAGCCCGGCACGTTGACGCGCTCCGCGCAGGTGTTGGCGACGATGCCCTCGAGCCAGTGCCGGCTCGCCATCAGGCCTTCCCACGCCGCCCAGGCGAGCTCGGTGCTCGGCAGCGGGCGCGCGCGCTGCAGCTCGCTTCGCTTCATCCCGATGCGCACGCCGAGCTCCTCGAGGATCTGCCAGTGCGGCCGGCCGCCGCCGTGCTCGTGGTCGGCGATCACCTCTTCGCTGCAGGCGCGGATGATGCGAATCCGCGTGTCCCAGTCGGTGCAGTTGGTCGCCACCTTGAGCTTGAGCACGGAGTTCCGCTGCCGGGTATTCAGCCGGTGCTGCTGCGCGAACATGCGCGCCCGGCCGCGCGTCATCGGCTCGTGGAACCAGCGGCAGCGCGCCACGAACTCGTTCACCGCCTTGTCCATGCGAGCGACGACGCTCATGCAAAGGTCAGCGTAACCCGCTTGTTCCGCTTGCCCTCCGAGCGGATGCGCGCCACGGCGAGGCGCCCGATCTCGGCGGTGTTGCGCACGTGGGTGCCGCCGCAGGCCTGGAGGTCCACGCCCGGGATCTCGAGCAGCCGCACGCGGCCCTCGCCGCGCGGCGGAGCAACCGACATGGTCTTCACCAGCTCCGGCCTCGCGTCGAGCTCCGCATCGGTGATCCAGTATGAACGAGTCGGGTGGCCAGCCCGGGTCAGCTCGTGGAGACGTCCCTCGATTTCCTCCTTGACCAGCTTCTCCATCTCGATGTCGAAGTCGAGGTGCGCCTTGTCGTCCCCGATGCGCCCGCCGGTCACCGGCGCCTTCACTACCGCGCCGAGGAGATGCAGCGCCGTGTGCAGCCGCATCAGGCGGTGGCGCCTTTCCCAGTCGATGCGGATTTCGAGCTTTTCTCCGGGAGACAGCTTCGCTCCGGGCTCGAGCAGGTGCAAAACCGAATCCGCGGTCGCGCCCTTGCGCGTGTCGATAACCTGCCAGCGGCCGAGCTTGCCGCTGTCGCCCGCCTGGCCCCCGCCGAGCGGATAGAACACCGTGCGGTCGAGCTCGACGGCGTTCTCGTGCACTGAAACGACCGTCGCCTCGCAGGCGGCGAGGTATGGATCGTTACGGAAAAGAAGCTCAGCCAAAGAACGCGACCAGGGCGACGATGAAAACCACTAGCGCGCCGGCGGCGAAGAACATGAGCGTGGTGTTCGAGACCGACGGCATCGCCGGATCCTCGGCCGGCGGTGCGGCGCCGTGCTCCTCCGGCTGCTCGTGCGCCCCCACGGTCTCCTCGGCCGGGGCGCTCATCTTGTCGTTGAAGTTCTGAAAGAACTCGTCGGCCACTTTCTTGGCCGCGGCGTCGACCAGGCGCGAGCCGATCTGCGCGAGCTTCCCGCCCACGTTGGCTTTCACTTCATAGGCCAGCCGGGTTTGCTCGTTTCCTTCAGGAGAAAGCTTGACCTGCGCCGCCCCTTTGGCGAACCCGGCGGCGCCGCCCTGGCCCTCGAAGGCGAGCGAGTACGAGTGCGGCGCCTTTACGTCGAAGATGGACAGGCGCCCGCGGAACTTGGCGCTCACCGGCCCGACCCGGGCGGTCATCTGCACCTGGTACTCGTTGTCGTTCACGCGGGCCATCGACTCGCAGCCCGGGACGCAGGCCTTGAGCACGTCCGGGTCGTTCAAAGCGTTCCAGGTGTCCTGCTGCGACGCCGGGACGAGCTGCTCGCCAGTCATTTCCACTGGGGTCGGTCCTTTGTCGGGGCGCTGAGTGTTCTCGCGAGGTCGACGAGGCTCTTGAGATTATGCACCGGCAGGAAAAGATCGACGTGGGGCAGCATGGCGCGCACGCCGGCCGGCCGGGCCTCGAACTTGTCGTAGCGAAGGAGCGGGTTCAGCCACACGAGCTGGCGGCAGGACTTGGCGAGCCGCTCCATCTCCTCGGAGAGACCCTCGCCCGCCTCGCGGTCGAGGCCGTCGGAGACGAGGAGCACGCTGGCGTTCTGCGCGAGCACGCGCCGGCCCCACTTGAAGTTGAACTCCCGCAGGCTCGCGCCGATGCGCGTGCCGCCCGACCAGTCCTTGATCGCGTCGGCGACCTTGCTCATCGCGACATCCACGTCGCGATGGCGCAGCTGCCGAGTGATGTTGGTGAGGCGCGTGCCGAAGACGAACACCGCGACGCGATCGCGGTCGTTGGTGATGGCGTGCAGGAAATGCAGGAACATCCGCGAGTACGGGTTCATCGAGCCCGAGATGTCGCACAGCACGACGAGCGGCGGGTGCAGCGTCCGCGGCGCGGCGCGCACCAGCGGGATCACCTCGCCGCCTTCGCGCAGGCTCTCGCGCAAGGTGGCACGAAGGTCAATCGCTTTTCCTTTCGGCGAAATTCTTTTCCTTCGTGTTCTGATCCGCGGCAGAGGAAGCCGAAGCTCGGCGAGCATCTTCTTCGCTTCCGCCAGCTCGGCCGCCGACATGGTGTCGAAGTCCATGCGCGAGAGCACCTCGCGCGAGGAGAAAGTGAGGCGCGCCTCGAGCTCGAGCCTTTCCGCTTCCTGAGATTCCTGCTTTTGAGAGAAAAGCGCATCCGTAAGGCGCTGACTCTGCTGCTGCTCGGGCTTGGGCGCACGGCCGTGGGCGTGCGGCAGCAGCAGGCTCATCATGCGCTCGGCGAGCTTCGGGTCGCGCCAGAAGATGCGGAACGCCTGGTCGAAGATCGGGCGCTGCTCCTGGCGCGAGAGCAGCACCGCCGACATCGTCCAGTACCAGTCGTCGCGCCTGAGCGGAAACTGGTGCGCGCCCGCAATCTCGAGCGCGCGCACGCAGTCGATGACGCGGTCCGAGCCCACGCGCAACCCCGCCGCGCGCAGCAGGCGCGCGAAGTGCATCACGTTCTCCGGCAGTCTTCCCTGAACCTGCGTCAAGCCGCGGCGCCCTTTTCCGCCGCCCCCGCAAGCACGCACTCGCGCGCGAGCTTCTCGACTGCCGGCGAGGTGGTGATGATATGGCTCTCGAAATAGCGCTCGTGGTTGCGCTCAACCTCGTTCAGCCAGTACACGTAGTTCGCCATCACGCCGGCGGAGCGCGCCATGCCGGCCGGCGAGATGTCGCCCATCCAGTTCAGGCGCTCGAGCGCCGCGCCGTTGCCCAGGTGGAAGCGCGCCACCGGATCGAGAGGCTCATCGCCGTGCTTCGCGCGCAACAAGTAGTACGCGCACAGCCGCATCAGCAGGCGCTGCAGCGCCTCCGGCACCTCGTCCACGTGCCAGTCCGGGTTCGCGAGCTTCGCGAGCGGCGCGAGCTCCTTCGGCCGCTCGTCCTTCTTCTGCTCCAGCCAGCGGCGGAAGCCGGGGATCGGCGAGAGCGTGGCGAAGCGCCGCAGGTGGGGGAACTCGCGCTTGAGCTCTTCGGCGACCTGCTTGATGAGCAGGTTGCCGAACGAGATGCCGCGCAGCCCTTCCTGGCAGTTGGTGATCGAATAGAACATCGCGCAGTCCGTGTCCTTCGTCGTGACCGGCGAGGCGACATCGAGCAGCGGCTGAATATGCGCGCTCATGCTGCGCGTGAGCGCCACTTCGATGAAGATGATGGGCTCGTCGGGCAGCTGAGGGTGGAAGAAGGCGAAGCAGCGCCGGTCGGCCTCGAGCCGGCGGCGCAGCTCGCGCCAGCCCTGGATGGCGTGCACCGCCTCGTACTCGATCAGCTTCTCCAGCACGAGCGCCGAGGTCCGCCAGTCGATGCGCTCGAGGCGGAGGAAGCCGCGGTTGAACCACTCGCGCAGCAGGTGCAGCAGGTCCGCGTCGATGACGCGCCACTGGGGGCTTGTCTTCAGCTGCTTCAGGAGCTCCGTGCGCATCGCTACCAGAGCCGCCGTTCCGCCCGGCGCCATGTTCAGCCGCCGGAAGAGCTCCCGGCGCAGCGGCTCGACCGACTGCTGCAGCCGCGCCAGGTTGTCCGGCGACGGATCGGCCTGGTACGACGCTGCGCTATGGCCGACCGCCTCGGGCGAAGGCGAGTAATCGCGTGCCAGCGCTTCGAAGAACTGCGCCCGGTCGCGCTCGTCGAGCGCCTTGAAAGCCTCGAGCGCTTCGCGCGCGAGGGCAGTGCTCGCGTACTCGCCGCTCACGGCGAGAAGCGCGTCGCACAGGCCGAAGAGATGCTGCATGGTGCCGTCCATGCTGCCGCGACCGCCGACGAGCCGCCGCAGGAAGGACGCCACGCTCATGCGTTACCCGTTTGCCGCTTCATTCGCCGCTAGGCCGCCGCCGCGGCCTTCGCCTCGCTCACCAGGCGCTCGGCCTCCTCGCCGGCGATGCGCTCGAGATCGTCGCGGTACTTGAGCAGAACGCCGAGCGTGTTGTTCACCGTCTCGGGATCGAGCACTATGCGGTCGAGCGCGGCGAGGCAGTTCGCCCAGTCGATCGTCTCGGCGACGCCGGGCAGCTTGAAGAGATCCACCTTGCGCAGCTGCTGCACGAACGCCACCACCTCGCGCGACAGCGCCTCGGCCGCCTTCGGCGCCTTGCGCTTGAGAATCTGCAGCTCGCGCTTCGCGTCGGGATAGTCCACCCAGTGGTAGAAGCAGCGGCGCTTCACCGCGTCGTGGATCTCGCGCGTGCGATTGGAGGTGATCACGACGACCGGCGGCTCCTCGGCGCGCACGGTGCCGATCTCCGGAATCGTGACCTGCCAGTCGGAGAGCACTTCGAGCAGATAGGCCTCGAACGGCTCGTCGGTGCGGTCGAGCTCGTCGATGAGCAGCACCGGCGGCGCACCGAGCGGCTGCAGCGCCCGCAGGAGCGGCCGGCGGATGAGAAAGCGCTCCGAGAAGATGTCCTGCGCGAGGCCCTCGCGAGACTTGACGCCCTCGGCTTCGGCCATCCGGATCTCGATCATCTGCCGCGGGTAGTTCCACTCGTAGGCCGCCTGCGCGATATCGAGGCCTTCGTAGCACTGCAGGCGAATCAGCTCGCGCCCCAGCGCCTGCGACACCACCTTGCCGATCTCGGTCTTCCCCACCCCCGCCTCGCC
>DATADT010000537.1:0-6942 GCA_036258355.1 Burkholderiales bacterium | reverse complement strand
ATTGCGGCGTCGTCACTTCGCGGCATCGGCAAGCTTTCGCAAATACTCGATATCGATTTTATCCTGCGCTCGGCCGGCGGCCTCCTTCATTCGGATCGTTGGAATCGACACGAACCGAACGGCGACGGGCCCGAGCGGCTTCACGAGGGCGCGCGCGTACTCGGCTTCGAAGTCAAAAGGCTCCCTCACGAACACGTCAATCGGCGTGTCGCGGTGCGACTCTGACCAAAAGTTCAACACCGTCATGTGCTTGTCCCGCGCCCAGGCGGCACGCTTGGCGGGATCTGCGAAATCGGCCGCGGCAACGGGCACGATCGGTCGATAGCCGATCTTCTCCAGCGCGGCGAATGCCGATGCGATGTTCTTCGGAGAAAGCTGGAGCACGACGTCCACGTCGCGCGTGAATCGCAAGTACCCGTGCGCGTTCACGGCGAGGCCGCCGGCGATGAGATAGCGCACGCCCGCGCCGTCGAGCGCTCGGACGAGCGTATCGAACCTTCCGAGCTTCATACGGCTATTTTGCCGCGTTCTCTTGCGACACGCCGTTGCTTGCCCGAAGATGGCGACCGAGCGAGCGCGCGCAAGAGAGATGAATCAGCCGGGTTTCCCTTCGCCGAACCTTCCGGGCACCACTGCCATGATGCAGCAGTACCTGCGCATCAAGGCCGAGCATCCGGACATCCTGGTTCTCTACCGGATGGGCGACTTTTACGAGCTTTTCTACGACGACGCCGAGAAAGGCGCGCGGCTTCTCGACCTCACGCTGACCTCGCGCGGCGCCTCGGCCGGCGCGCCGATCAAGATGGCGGGCGTGCCGGTGCACTCGGTGGAGCAGTACCTGGCGAAGCTGGTGAAGCTCGGCGAGTCGGTGGCGATCTGCGAGCAGATCGGCGACCCGGCGATCTCCAAGGGGCCAGTCGACCGCAAAGTGACGCGCATCGTTACCCCGGGGACGCTCACCGATTCCGAATTGCTCGATGAAAAGGCGGACAACGTCCTTCTTGCGTTGTCCCGGGACAAGTCCGGCGTCGGCCTCGCCTGGCTGTCGCTCGCGAGCGGGGCGCTGCGCGTAGCCGAAATTGCGCCGCAGGCCCTGGAAAACGAGCTGCGGCGGCTCGGTCCTGCAGAGATTCTCGCCACGTCCGAAGTGAACGGCTTTTTCGTCACCAAGGTTCCGGAGTGGCATTTCGACATCGAGAGCGGCAAGAAGAAGCTTCTCAAGCAGCTCGGCGCCGCAACTCTCGCCGGCTATGGGTGCGAGGACATGACGCTCGCCATCGGCGCCTGCGGCGCGCTGCTCGACTACGCGGCGAAGACGCAGGGCCAAGCGCTTGCGCACGTCACGGCGGTGAGCGCCGAGCGCGCGGGCGAGTACGTGCGCCTGGACGCGGCCACGCGACGCAACCTCGAGCTCACCGAGACGCTGCGCGGCGAGCCGGCGCCGTCGCTGTTTTCGCTGCTCGACGAGTGCGCGACGAGCATGGGCAGCCGGCTGCTTCGGCATTGGCTGCACCACCCGTTGCGCGACCAACAAGCCGTGGCGAAGCGGCACGATACCGTCGAAGCGCTGAAAGACACAAGCGTCCAGAAGGCGCTGAAGCGCTTCTCGGACGTCGAGCGCATCACTGCCCGCCTCGCGCTGAGGAGCGTGCGGCCGCGCGAGCTTGCCGGGCTGCGGGACAGCCTCAAGCTGCTGCCCGAGCTCCGCCAGGCGCTGCCCGACGCAACGCCCCTCCTCAAGGAGCTGATCGCCGACCTGGCCACGCCCGAAGAAGCGCTCTTCATCCTCGAGCACGCCATTCACCCGGAGCCCTCGGCTCGCGTCATCGACGGCGGCGTGATCGCCGACGGCTACAACGCGGATCTCGACGAGCTGCGGCAGCTGCAAGCGCATTCAGGAGAATTCTTGGTTTCTTTTGAAGCAAAGGAAAAGCAGCGGACCGGTATTCCGAACCTGCGCGTGGCCTATAACCACGTGCACGGCTACTACATCGAGGTGACCAACTCGCACGCCGGCAAAGTGCCGGACGACTACCGGCGACGCCAGACGCTCAAGAACGCCGAGCGCTACATCACGCCCGAACTGAAGCAGTTCGAGGACAAGGCCCTGTCCGCCCGGGATCGCGCCCTGGCACTGGAGAAGTCGCTGTATGAAGAAACGCTCGAGAAGCTGAACGGCTTCCTGCTTCCGCTTCAGAAAATCGCAAAGGCGCTCGCCCAGGTAGACGTTCTTGCCACGTTCGCAGCCCTTGCGCTGAAACGGAGCTACGCGCGGCCGCAATTTACCCAGGAGGTCTGCATCGACATCGAGGCCGGGCGCCACGCCGTAGTCGAGGGGCAGATCGAGAATTTCATCGCCAACGACTGCCGGATGTCGCCGACGCGCCGCCTCCTCCTCATTACCGGTCCGAACATGGGCGGCAAGTCGACCTACATGCGCCAGGTCGCCCTCATCGTGCTCCTCGCGCACACTGGCTCGTTCGTCCCGGCGCGCGCCGCGCGCATCGGCCCGATCGACCAGGTCTTCACGCGCATCGGCGCGGCCGACGACCTCGCAGGCGGGCGCTCGACCTTCATGGTGGAAATGACCGAGAGCGCTGCGATCCTGCACAACGCCACCGAGAAGAGCCTCGTGCTGATGGATGAGGTCGGCCGCGGCACTTCGACCTTCGACGGGCTGGCATTGGCGTGGGCGATTGCCCGCCATCTGGTGGAAAAGAACAAGTCCCTGAGCCTGTTCGCCACGCACTACTTCGAGATGACCCGCCTCGCGCTCGAGTACAAAGAAGTCGCGAATGTTCACCTCGATGCTGTGGAGCACAAGGACACTGTGGTGTTCCTGCACGCCGTCGAGGAAGGCCCGGCGAGCCGAAGCTACGGCCTGCAGGTCGCCGGCCTTGCCGGCGTGCCGCGCCCGGTAATCCGTCAGGCGAAGAAGTATCTCCAGCTCCTGGAAGACGCGAGCCTGGCGCGCGGCAACCAGGAGGATCTGTTCTCAACAAAGGTCCACGAAGAACCCGAGCCCGCGCTCGATCCGCTGCGCGAGGAGCTGCAGAAGATAAATCCCGACGACCTTACGCCGCGTGAGGCGCTCGAGCTCCTCTATAGGCTCAAGCGCCTGTGAAGCCGCTCGAAGGCTTGCGCATCCTGACCGTCGAGCATTTCGGCGCCGGTCCCTACGGCACGATGTTCCTTGCCGGCCTGGGCGCCGAGGTGATCAAGATCGAGAACGCCGCTACCGGCGGCGACCCGAGCCGGCACGTCGGGCCCCATTTCCTCGGCGAGGACGACAGCGAGTATTTCCAGACCTTCAATCTATGGAAGAAGAGCGTCTCGCTCGATCTCACGAAGGATGTCGAGAGATTCCGTGCTCTCGTGGCGAACGCGGACGCGGTGGTGAACAACCTGCGAGGTGACGTTCCGGGAAAGCTGGGACTGGACTACAAGAGCCTCGCCAGAATCAATCCAAGCGTCGTGTGTCTGCACATTTCGGCGTACGGCCGCGACAACGAGCGCGCTTCCTGGCCGGGCTACGACTTCCTGATGCAGGCCGAGGCCGGACTGATGGACCTCACCGGCGAGCCCGAAGGCGCGCCGAGCCGCTTCGGCACTTCGATCATCGACTGCATGAGCGGCGTGACCGGCGCGGCCGCGCTCCTCGCCTGCGTGCTGCGCGCCAAGCGTACCGGCAAGGGCTGCGACGTGGACGCGAGCCTATTCGACGTGGCGCTGCACCAGCTCACCTACATGGGCACTTGGTACCTGAACGGCGGCGAGGCGTCGTCGCGCCAGCCGCGCAGCGCGCACTACTCGCTCACGCCGGTGCAGACCTTCCCGACCGCGGACGGCTGGATCTTCGTGATGTGCATGAAGGACAGCTTCTGGCATGAGCTGCTCGACGCGCTGTCGCGCCGCGACCTCGGAAATGACCCTCGCTTCGCCACGCAGGCGACGCGGCTCGAGAACCGAGCAGCGCTGACCGAGATCCTCGACGCCGAGTTCCGCCGCCGCCCGTCGGCGGAATGGCTGAAGCTGCTTTCCGGACGGCTCCCGGTCGGCCCGATCCACGACATGCGTCAGGCGTTCGCGAACCCGTTCGTCCGCTCCACCGGCATGCTGTGCTCCATGGACCACCCGCAAAAGCGCGGCCTGCGCGTGCTCACGCTTCCGGTGAAGATCGATGGGGAACGGCCGAAACCGGTCCCGGGGGAAGCGCTAGAGAAATGAAACTCGAAGGCATTCGCGTCATCGACCTGTCGCTCTTTCTCCCGGGTCCCTACCTCACGCTCATGCTCGCCGACCACGGCGCGGAGGTGATCAAGATCGAGCCGCCGGGCGAAGGCGATCCGACACGCCACCTCGGGCCCCGGGATGGCGGCGAGACGGTGTACTTCCGAAACCTGAACCGCGGCAAGAAAAGCGTCGTCGTGGACCTCAAGAACCCCCAGGACCGCGAGGCGCTGCTCAAGCTCTGCGACACGGCCGATGTCTTCGTCGAGTCGTTCCGCCCGGGCGTGGTGGATCGGCTCGGCGTCGGCTACGAGGCGCTGTGCGCGCGCAATCCGCGCATCGTGTATTGCTCGATCAGCGCGTTCGGCCAGCAGGGTCCGTATCGCGACCGGCCGGCGCACGACCTCGCGGTCGAGGCGCTGAGCGGCGTGCTGAGCATCACGCTCGGCCAGGACGCAAGACCCGCGATCCCCGGGCTGCCGCTCGCCGATCTCCTCGCCTCGCTGCATGGGCTCGCCGGCGTGCTGATGGCGCTGCTGCGGCGGCAGAAGACCGGCAAGGGCGATTTCATCGACATCGCGATGCACGACTCGATGCTTGCCGGTACGCCCAACGTCCTCGGGCCAACGCTTGCCGAGAATCGCCAGCCGGTGCCTACCCACGAGCGCTCGACCGGCGGCTCGGCGTTCTACCGCCTCTACGAGACCGCCGACGGCCGCTACCTCGCGCTCGGCGGCCAGGAACCGAAGTTCGTGCGCAACCTGCTCGGCGCGCTCGGGCGCCTGGACCTCGCGCCGCTGTGCGAGAAGCCCGGGCCGCACCAGCAGCCGGTGATGCAGTTTCTCGAGAATTTCTTCCGGGGGAAGACGCTGGAGGAAGCCGTCGCCTTTCTTTCTAAGCTTGATGTGTGCTATGCGCCCGTCAACACGCTGCCCGAGGCGCTCGAAGCAGCGGCCGACAAGCTGCTCAAGGACGAGCTAGGACGCCGGCACCTCGCGCCGCCGATCCGGTTCCGCGACGAGCCCGCCCAGCCCGGCCTGCTCGAGCCGCGGCTCGGCGAGCACGACGCGCTGAAGAAGCGCTGACGGAATCTCCTCGCGCCGCAGGCCTATGTCGCGCAGCATGTGGTCGCTGAGCGAATAGAGTTCCCGGCGGGTGGCCCGCAGGGCCCACGCGCGCCGCAGCGCTTGCAGAACCCGGATCACTCAAGAACCCTGATTTCGCTCGCGCTTTCCGCGCCGACCAGCACCAGCCCGTCGCCGCCGACGAGGTAGCGCCCGCCCACGCCGAGGAAGCGGTCCGCGGGAGACCCGTACTCGGTGATCCAGACGCGGCCGCCCACGACCTCGATGGCCACGCCGCGCGCCTCGCGCAACCTCAGGAAATCTTTGTCTTCGAGCCGCAGCACCATGGCGCCAGCCTAGGACGGCGGCGCAAGCCGCAACAGCAGCACCTCGCGTAAACTGTGCCGGTAACAGTTGTGCCGGCCGTGAACTGTTATGGTCGGAGCGCCAGGCAACTGTGTCTGGCCGCAGCACAGCCGCCTTGCGAGGATGGATCCATGCTGGAAGCGACGACCCCGCTCTATCACCAGCTCGCCGACCAGATCCACGAGCTGATCCGCGCCGGCACGCTGCGCGCCGGCGACCGCGTGCCCTCCGTGCGCAAGCTCTCGAACCAGCAGCGCGTGAGCGTCTCCACCGTGCTCCAGGCCTACCAGCGCCTGGAGGACATCGGCGTGATCGAGGCGCGCCCGCAGTCGGGCTACTACGTGCGGCGCCTGAGCGCCGGAGTGCAGGAGCCCGAGCCCTCCCGCCCGCCGAAGCGCGCGCTGGCCGTCGAGGTGAACGAGCTCACCGACACGGTGCTCGCCTACGCGACCGACCCGAAGGTCGTGGCGTTCGGCTCAGCGTGCGCCGCGCCGGAGCTGTTCCATCTCGAGCGCGTGCGCCGCGTGCTCTCCTCGCTCGCGCGGCGCGACCGCAACGCGCTCGGCCGCTACGGCCTGCCGCCGGGAACCGAGAAGCTGCGCCGCGCGGTGGCTCGCCGCGCGCTCGAATGGGGATGCCGGATCGACCACCGCGCGCTGGTGACCACTACCGGCGCGATCGAGGCGATCAACCTCGCGCTGCGCGCGGTGACGAAGCCCGGGGATCTTGTCGCGCTCGAATCGCCGACCTTCTACGGCTTCCTGCAGATCCTGCAGAGCCTGGGATTGCGCGCGCTCGAGATCCCCACGCACCCGAGGAGCGGAATCTCGCTCGAGGCGCTCGAGCTGGCGCTCGCCGAGCATCCGGTGAAGGCGGTGCTCGTGATGCCGAATGTCTCCAACCCGATCGGCGCCTCGATGTCCGACGCGGCGAAAAAGCGCCTGGTGGAGCTCCTCGCGGCGAAGAACGTGCCGCTGATCGAGGACCACATCTACGCCGAGCTGCAGTTCGATTCGCCGGCGCCGCGTCCGGCGAAGGCCTTCGACCGCGCGGGGAACGCGATGCTGTGCAGCTCTTTCTCGAAGACGCTCGCGCCGGGCCTCAAGGTCGGCTGGATCGAGCCCGGCCGCTGGCGCGACACGGTGCGCATGCTCAAGTTCATGTCCACCGGCGGGCAGAACGAGCTCGTCGAGCTCGCGGTCGCCGAGATGCTGGAGTCGGGCGGCTACGAGCGCTCGCTGCGGCAGCTTCGCCGGCGCTTCGAGTCGCAGGTCGACATCGC
>DATADT010000536.1:0-1812 GCA_036258355.1 Burkholderiales bacterium | reverse complement strand
TGGACACCGAGCCGCGGGCCGAGCCTCCCGGCAGCAACGTCCAGCGTCCCGACAAGATCGAGCCGGACAAGGACAGGCCGATCAGCGAGCGCAAGCCGCGAGAACGCGATCGGCAGGATGCGGGGACGGGCAGGAACGAATAGCGGCCCTGACCCCGGAAGTCAGCGCGCGAGCTGGGTGAGCGCGGCGATGGCGAGGCCGGCGAGCCCGCCGACGAGCGTGCCGTTGACGCGGATGTACTGCAGGTCGGGCCCGATGTGGCGCTCGAGCTCGTCGACCAGCTTCTTCTCCTGCCAGCCGTTGATCTGGTCCTCGATGAAGCGCCCGATCTTCGCGCGGTGCTCTTCGACGAGCGGCGGAATCGCGGTGAGGATCTGCTCGTCGATCCACTGCCGGATCTCGCGGTCGGCCTCCAGGCGCTCGCCGAAGGCGCGCACCATGCTCGCGATGCGCTGGTGGGTCACCGAGGAGACCTGCTTCAGGTCCTCGCCGAGCCACGCGCGGAATTCCTGCCACATTCCGCCGATGTAGTCGGCGAGCGCAGGGTTGTCGAGGATTTCGTTGCGCACCGCTTCGATCTTGGCGCGCAGCGTTGGATCGGTCTTCAGCTTCGCGATGAACCGCGCGACGAACTCGTCGAAGCGCCGGCGCAGCTCGTGGTCGCTGTCCTCGCGCACTTCGTGCACCTTGGCGATCGCGACCTCGGCGATCTTGAGCGCAGCGCGCTCGTCGAGCTGGAGCTGGAGCCAGTCGCTGATCCGCTTGAGGAGCGGCGCGCTCTTGCCGACTTCCACCGCAATGTAGCGCCGCGTCTCCTCCTTCGAGAGCACATCGTCGAGGCCGTTCAGCGCGGCGTCGAGCAGCGCGTGGTGGCGCTTGTTCTCGGTCAGGATGTCGAGGAGCTGGGCGGCGGCCGAGGCGAAGTCGGCGTTGCGCAGCAGGCCGGTAACGTTGCGCTGGAGAAAGCGCCGCACGCGCTCGTCGTCCACTGCGGTCAGCGCGTAGGCGACGAACCGCGTCGCATAGGCCGCCACGGCCTCGACGTTCTCCGCCTTGAGCAGCCAGCGGCACAGCGTGTCGGCCGGCCGGAACTCGGCGATGCGCTGCACCACCGCGGCCGACGAGAGGAAATTCTGCTGGATGAACTCAGACAGGCCGCGCGCGATTCGTCCCTTGTTGCGCGGAATGATCGCGGTATGCGGAATCGGCAGCTCGAGCGGGCGGCGGAAGAGCGCCACCACGGCGAACCAGTCGGCGAGCGCGCCTACCATCGCCGCCTCGCTGAAAGCCGCGAGGTAGTAGTAGTCGAGCTTCTCGGAAACCACGTAAACCACCGCGGCGAGCACCAGCAGTCCGGTCGCGATCCATTTCATGCGCATGCGTCGTCCTCCTCGGCGGTACTATCCTAATGCGGGGTCGGACCATGACCTTCACCAAGATCGTGCTCTACACCGGCGGCGACGGCCGCGCGCGCTGGCGCGAAGAGCCGATCGCGCTGCCCGAAGGAACGCCACTGGCGATGCTATCGCGCGTCTACCCTTCGAGCGGGTACCAGCTGCGCGCGAGCCCGGTGGGATTCCGCAGCGACTGGCATTGCACGCCGCAGCCGCAATGGGTGTTCATCCTTTCGGGCGAGATGGAGATCGGCCTGCGCGACGGCAGCTCGCGGGTGTTCCGCCCCGGCGAGCATTTCTTCTCCGCCGACACGCTGCCGGCGGGCGCGGCTTTCGACGCAAGCGTGCACGGCCACTGGAGCGCACAGCGCGGCGCTAGCCCGCTCGTGACGCTCTTCGTCAAGGTCTGATACCGCGG
>DATADT010000535.1:0-6431 GCA_036258355.1 Burkholderiales bacterium | reverse complement strand
GTCACGCCCGCCACGCCGGCCATCATCGCGGCGAGGAACACGATCAGCGTGCGCGTGCGCGAGGGGTCGATACCGCAGAGCTCGGCGCCGACCTCGTTCTCGATGATCGAGCGGATGCTCTTGCCCAGCAGCGTCAGCTTGAGGAAGGCGAACAGCGCCGCGAACACCGCGACCGCGATCAGCGAGGCGGCGAGGCTCGCGGTGCGCATCGGGATGCCGGCGAGCTCGACCATCGGCACCCGCAGCTGGAACGAGAGCGAGAACTCGGGGAATTTCCAGTTCAGGTAGCCGTCGATCAGGAATGAGAAGCCGAGCGTGAGGATCAGGCCGAGGAGCAGGCGCTCCTCGCCGCGGTAGCGGTAGGCGGGAAGAAGGAGCGTGCGGTCGACGATCAGTCCGAGCACCCCGGCGGCTCCGATGCCTCCCAGAGCGGCGGGCACCGGAGTGATACCCAGCTGCAAAAGCAGCGCTGCGGCAACTCCACCCACGATCGCGAATTGCCCGTGCGCGAGGTTGAGCACGCCGCCGAGCCCGTAGATCAGCGTGATACCCACCGCGAGCAGGGAGAGTTGCAGGCCCTGGACGATGCCGTCGAAGAGAAGCGCAGTCATTACGCTACGCCCAGGTACGCTTTCTTGATCGCCGGGTCGCCGAGCAGCTCGGAAGAGCGCCCGGACAGGCGGATCGAGCCCTGCTCGAGCACGTAGGCGCGATCGGTAAGCGAGAGCGCGAGCGGCACCTGCTGCTCGGTCAGGAGGATGGTGAGGCCGCCGTCCTTGAGTTGCGAGAGGTTGCGGTAGAGCTCGGCGACCGCCTTGGGCGCGAGGCCGGTGGAAGGCTCGTCGAGCATCAGGACCTTCGGCCCGCCCATCAGCGCGCGGCCGATGGCGAGCATTTGCTGCTCGCCGCCCGAGAGCGTGCCGGCAAGCTGGCGCTGGCGCTCCTTGAGCCGCGGGAACAGCCCGAAGACGTAGCCGAGCTGCAGCCCCGCCGCGCGCACGTTGCGGTAGGCGCCGAGCTGCAGGTTCTCGAGCACGGTCATGGTGGGGAAGAGCTCGCGCTCCGCCGGTACATAGAGCAGGCCCAGGCGTGCCACCTGGTACGCGCGCAGCCCGGTGAGGTAGCGGTCTTCGTAGCGCACGGCGCCGCGGGTCGAGCGCACCATGCCGACGATCGCCTTGAGCAGCGTCGTCTTGCCGGCGCCGTTCGGGCCGATCACCGCGATCGCCTCGCCGGGGTGCGCTTCCAGGCTCACGTCGCGCAGCACCTGCGTCGAGCCGTAGCCCGCGTACAGCGCTTCGACGCGCACCAGCACGGCTAGGCCGCCGTTCCGAGGTAAGCCTCGATCACCGCGCCGTTGCGCGCGATCTCGGCCGGGCTGCCGCAGGCGATGAGCTCGCCGAAGTTGAGCACCAGGATGCGCTCGACCACCGCCATCACGGCCCGCACGACGTGCTCGACCCAGATGATCGTGACGCCGGTCTCGTCGCGCACGCGCCGGATGAGGCGCATCGAGTCCTCGATCTCGGTCGGGTTGAGGCCGCTCATCGCCTCGTCGATCAGCACCACGCTCGGCGCCATCGCCAGCGCGCGCGCGATCTCGACGCTTTTGCGCTCCTGCAGGTTCAGGCTCGACATCGGCGAGTCGCCGCGTGCGCCCAGCCCGACCAGCTCGAGGCAGCGGACTGCATGATCGAGATGTCCGTGCGGCCGCCCGAACACCGCCCCCACCGCGACGTTCTCGAGCACGCTCATGCTCGGGAACGAGCGCGGCGTCTGCAGCGTGCGCGCGATGCCCATGCGCGCCACCGCGTGCGCTTTGAGCCCGGCGAGGTCGCGGCCCTTGAACAGTACCCTGCCGGTGGTGGGGCGCAGCACGCCGGAGAGGAGATTGAGCAGCGTCGTCTTGCCGGCGCCGTTGGGGCCGATCAGCCCCACGATCTCCCCCGGCGCGGCGCTGAACGAAACGTCCTTCAGCGCCGCGGTCCCGCCGAAATGCTTGCTTAGTGCCTGCGCTTGAAGGAGGGGAGGCGGGATGACCTCATTCGCCGGGGACATACGGCGGGGTCGTGCTCGAGCGAAACACGACTTTCGGACGCCACGTGGCCGTGGGGTTCATCTTGCCCGCTGCGCCTTTCTCGTAGGTGTAGAGGATGGGCGCGGCTTCCTTCATCTCGCCCCACTCGGTGTACGAGAGCGGCCAGGCGTAGCCGTCGACCTGGAAGCGGCCGCTGCGGATCGCCTGCGCCACCGCCTTCGGATCGCTCGAGCCGGTGCTTGCGACCGACTCGGCGACCATCTTCACGATGGCGTAGCCCGAGAGCGCGTTGTTGTCGAGCAGGCGCTTGGTGGCGGCGTGGTACTTCGCGGCGAGCGCCTGGTAGGCCTGGCTCTCGAAATCGGCGCACGAGTAGTCGACGAAGCGCCCGAACATCAGCTCGCCGACGCGCTCGACCGTGAACTCGGTCGGGTACCACGGCCCGATGATCGGCCCCTTCATGCCGAGCTCGATCGCCTGGCGCATGATGGTGGCGGTGCCCGGCGGATGCCCGGTCGCGATCAGTAGCTCGGGGTTCATTCCCTGCAGCTTGCGCAGATAGGTGGTGAAGTCGCGCTCCGGCACCGGCGCCACCTCGATCTGCATCTGCACGCCCGGCAGCGGCTTGATGTGCTTCTCCACCGACTGGCGGATCGCGTGGCCCCAGGCGTAATCGGCGACGATCACGCCGACGCGCTTGTAGCCCCGTTCCTTGATCAGGCCGGCGATGTAGCCCATGTTCATCGGCGCCGCCGGCAGGCAGGTCCTGAAGGTGTAGCGGCTCTCCTTGGTGAGGATCTGGTGCGAGCCCGACATGGTGAGGAACACCGGCACCTTCAGCGCTTCGGCCTCGCGCGACACCGCGAGCCCGACGTCGCTCGAGATCACGCCGCCCGCGGCGACGATGCCTTCGCGCTCGACCAGGTACTTGAACGCGGTCACGCCCTCGCTTGCGTTGTTGCGGTCGTCGCGCTCGACGAGCTCGAACAGCCGCCCTTTCACGCCGCCCGCCGCGTTGATCTCCGCGATCGCGAGCTTCATGCCGTCGCGCACCTGGATGCCCCAGGGCGTGAACGGCCCGCTGAGCGAGCTGAGGAACGCGATCTTGACCGGCTGCGCGTGTGCAGCGCCCGCCAGGCCGAATGCCGCCGCCGCTGCGGCCGCGGCAAGCCCTGGAATCCATCGTGTGCGCATGACCCCTCCTTTTCAGGTTGGGTCATCGTGTTCCCGTTTTCGCTGCTTCGACTTGATCTGTCTCAAATCCCTTTCGACTCGCTGGGGTAGGGTCGGTCAATGGACGGCGAAGTGAACCTGGTTCTCGGCCTGATCGGCGCGGCGTGGCTGGCGATCGCGCTGATGCTCGTCGCGGGCGCGGCTGTCGCCCTGTACCGGCTGGTGCAGGCGACTCGCCCGCTGCCTTTCTTCGCGATGATCGAGCGCCACGGCCTGAGCTGCGACCAAATGGAGCGGGCCGTCGGTGCCGATGCGCTGGCGAGAGCGCTGAGCCGCTGCGCCGACTGCACCCGTAGACGAAGCTGCGACGGGGTGCTGGCCGGCTGCCCGAACGCGCCGCTATTCCACCACGCCAGGGCTTTTACCGTGGCCGTCTCATGAGCGTCCCGCCTCTCGTCCCGGTGCTCGCCGCGCTCGCCCTGCTCGCGGTTTTCTTGCTGCTGCTTTGGGCGATCGCGCGCGGCGCACGCCGGATGCTCGGCAACGACGCGGCCGCGAAGGAAGCGATCGAGCGCTGTGCCTCGTGCGCCGAGCGACCGGTCTGCGAAACCGGCGCGCTCGCCGGCTGGCTCAGCATTCGCCCGCGCGCCTGCCCGAACCTAGAGCTCCTTCACAAACGACAGCCGCTCTGAGGGCTTGAAGCCGGCGGCGTAGAAGAATCCCATCAGGCCGAGGTCGCCGGGAGCGACCGCGGTCTCGACACGCTCGACTCCGAGCGCGGCGAGGTTCGCGAAGAGCTGCGACAGCAGCGCGCGCCCGATTCCTTGGTGCGCGCGCAGCGGATCGACGCCGATCGTGTCGATCACCGCCACGGGCTCGGCGCGGCCAAAGTCACCGTAGTCCAGGCGCGCCATGACGTAGCCCGCGACCGCGCCGTCGATGCGTGCCGCGAGCGACACGCGCAGCGCCGAATCGGCGAGCGCCTCGGCCACGGTGCGGCACAGATAGCCGCGGCGGTCGCGGCCGGTATGGCGGCGGTCGACGCGCGCCACGCCTTCGAGGTCGGCCTGCGACAGCACGCCGATCTCGATCGCGTCGCGCGCGAGCGGCGCGAAGTCCGCGGGGCGCGGCGAGCCGTAGTCGTTCGGATCGGCGGGACCGGGCGCGGGCTCCACCGGCGCCTCGCGCGCCGAGCCGAGCTCGGCTTCGTCGAGCGCGCAACCGAGGACGTGCACCGGCGAGAGCCGGAAGCCGGCGCGGTCGAAGAAGGCGAGGAGCGCGTGCTCGCGCCAGAGCGCGGTCGTGCGCACCTGGCGCAGCCCGCGCCGCGCCGCCTCGTCCTCGAACGCCCTTAGCAGCGCCGCGCCCAGGCCCTGTCCCTGCGCGGCGCCGACCACGCCGAAGGCTTCGAGCCGCACTTCGGGCTCGGTGCGGCCAAACTCGCCTTCGAGCGCGCGCCCGAGCATGTAGCCCGCGAGGCGGCCGTCGGTCTCCACGCCGAGCTGCAGATGGCGCTCGGGATCGCGCGCCGCGGCGGCGAGGCGGCGCTCGAAGTAGGCGCGGCGCGTGCGGCCCCTGAGCGAGGCGTCGATCCAGACCACGTGGTCGAGGTCGCGCGCCGCGAGCGGCCGCGGCCTAGAGTGCAGCGTAAGCGCAGGCGAGCTCATGATCGGCTCCTTCGTCCAGCAGTTGATCCAGCGCGGGTAGCAGCGACATCTCCTCCTTCTGCGCGTGGGAAGCGAGGCGCTCGGCGAGTTCCAGCCCGACCGGCTTCAAGCCGGGGTCCAGGGGATCGCGCTTCACGAGCGCAATGAAGCGCTGGGCCGCGGCGCGGATCGTGACGTGCTCTTCCTGCAGGAGCTCGGCCATATCGCCTTCGCCAGCGGCGCTCAGGCGCGGAAAGAGCTCGCTTTCCTCGAAGGCGAAGTGGCGTTCGATCTCGCCGGCGAGCGCCGCCGCGGCAGCGCGCATCAGCACGGGGTCGTTCTTTCCGGCGGCCAGCGTTGCCTCGAGCCGCGAGCACAGGGCGAGCGTTGCCACGTGCTCCTCGTGCAGGCGCCGGGTGACTTGGCGGACAAGGGTTTCCATGGTTAGCCTCCTTTCGGCCGCAGGTCGCGCACGCGCACCGCCTTGCCCTGCGAGCGCGGCACCTCGCCGGGCTTCATGACCTTGACCGCGGCGGTTACGCCGATCATCGACTTGATATGGTGGCCCACGCGCTCCGCCGCCCCCGAATCGTTCGATTCGACTTCAATGGTCAATACGTCCAGGCTTCCGCGCCGCTCCACCACGAGCTGGTAATGCGGCGCGATGCCGGGCAGGCCGACCAGCACCGCCTCGATCTGCGACGGATAGACGTTGACGCCGCGGATGATGAGCATGTCGTCGTTGCGCCCGGTGATGCGCTCGAGGCGCGCGTGTGTGCGGCCGCAGGCGCAGCGCGCGCGCGTGAGGCGCGTGATGTCGCGCGTGCGGTAGCGGATCATCGGCAGCGCCTGCTTGGTGAGCGTGGTGATGACGAGCTCGCCGCTCTGGCCCTCGGGCAGCGCGCGCCCGGTGTCGGGATCGATGATCTCGAAGATGAAGTGGTCCTCCCAGCCGTGCAGGCCGTTCTGCGCCTCGCATTCCACCGCCACGCCCGGTCCCAGGATCTCGGACAGGCCGTAGATGTCGATCGCCTTGATGCCGAGGTGCGCCTCGATCTCGCGGCGCATCGCCTCGCTCCAGGGCTCCGCGCCGAAGATGCCGATCGCGAGCGTGCCGCCGCGCAGCCCGGCGCCGTCGCGCTCGGCGACCTCCGCGATGTTGAGCGCGTACGAGGGCGTCGCGCACAGCACGCGCGCGCCGAAATCGCGGATCAGCAGCACCTGGCGCTCGGTCGCGCCTCCCGACATCGGCACGACCGTCGCGCCGAGGCGCTCGGCGCCGTAGTGCGCGCCCAGGCCGCCGGTGAAAAGGCCGTAGCCGTAGGCGTTATGCACCACGTCGCCCGGGCGCACGCCGGCGCAGGCGAGCGAGCGCGCCATCAGGCTCGCCCAGGTGGCGATGTCCTGGACCGTGTAGCCGACCACGGTCGGCTTGCCGGTGGTGCCCGAGGAGGCATGCAGGCGCGCGAGCGCCGCGCGCGGGCGCGCGAACAGGCCGAACGGATAATGGTCGCGCAGGTCGCTCTTCAGCGTGAAAGGCAGGCGGCCGAGATCGTCGAGCGAGCGCAGGTCTC
>DATADT010000534.1:0-2149 GCA_036258355.1 Burkholderiales bacterium | reverse complement strand
GGTCGGCCTATTCGCGCAACCTGCTCGACGCCGACGCGCTCTCGATCATCGAGGGCGCGCTCAACGTGTCGGAGATGGCGGTGCGCGACATCATGGTGCCGCGCGCGCAAGTCGACTTCATCGACATCAACGAACCGGTGGAGAAGTTCGTGAAGCAGGTGATCGCCACCGCGCACTCACGCTTTCCGGTGATCGACCAGAACCGGGACGACGTCATCGGGGTGTTGCTCGCCAAAGACCTTCTTCGCTTTTATGCCGGCGACGAGGAGTTCAACGTGCGCGAGATGCTGCGCCCGGCGGTGTTCGTTCCGGAGGCGAAACGGCTCAACGTGCTGCTGCGCGAGTTCCGCGCGAGCCGCAATCACATGGCGATCGTGATCGACGAGTACGGCGGCGTGGCGGGCCTGGTGACAATCGAGGACGTGCTCGAGCAGATCGTTGGCGACATCGAGGACGAATACGACTTCGACGAGGCCTCAGACAACATCCTGCCCGAGCCGGGCGGCCGACACCGCGTGAAGGCGCTCACGCAGATCGCCGACTTCAACGCCGCGTTCGGCACCCGCCTTCCCGACGAGGCCGCCGACACGATCGGCGGCTATCTCATCACGCACCTCGGCCGCCTGCCGAAGCGCGGCGAATCCGTGGTGATCGAGGGCCTGCGCTTCCAGGTGCTGCGCGCCGACAGCCGGCGCGTCTATACGCTCCTAGTGGACAGACCCAAGACCTGATCCCGGGTTTGCATTTCCTGTACTCCCTCCTCGCGGGCGCCGCGACCGTGCTCGCGTTCGCGCCGTTCGCCCTGCATCCGCTCGCCTTTCTCACGTTTGCGGTCCTCGTCCACTTCTGGATGGACGCGCCGCCGCGGCGCTGCGCCTTGCTCGGTTTCGCATTCGGCATCGGGCTCTTCGGCGCGGGCGTATCGTGGGTGTACGTCAGCCTGCACCAGTTCGGCGGCATGGCGGCGCCGCTCGCCGGGTTCGCGACGGTGGTGTTCTGCGGCTTTCTCGCCCTCTTTCCCGCGGCGGCGGGCTGGCTGCAGGCGCGCGTGCCGGCGCCACACGCCGCACGCGCATGCTTGCTCATTGCCGCGGCGTGGACGCTGGGCGAATGGCTGCTCGCGTGGATCTTCACCGGATTTCCCTGGCTCGCGATCGGCTACTCCGCGGCGGGATGGCCGCTGCAGGGCTATGCGCCGCTCGGCGGCGTGTACCTGATTTCCTTCCTGACCGTCTCGGCCGCAGGGATGCTGTGGCTGCTCCTGCGGAGGAGGCCGCGATTTCTCGTCGCGATCGTGCTGGTGCTCGGCGCGGGCGAAGCGCTGCGGCACGTCGCGTGGACCGCGCCGGCCGGGACGCCGGTCGCGACCGCGCTGCTGCAGGGCAACATCGAGCAGGAGATGAAGTTTCGTCCCGAGCGCGAGCCTCGCATCCTCGAGACCTATGCGCGGCTCGCCGAAGGCACGAAGGCGCGGCTCATCATTTTTCCCGAGACCGCGCTGCCCGCGTTTTTCGACCGCATTCACCCCGCGTATCTCGCGCGCCTTGACGCCGTCGGCAAGCGCAACGAAGGCGACTTGCTCGTCGGTGTGCCCTACCGGAGCGGGCGCGAGTACTACAACAGCGCGCTCACGCTCGGCGTATCGCCGCGGCAGCTCTACCACAAGGTGCACCTCGTGCCTTTCGGAGAGTTCGTCCCGCCGGGGTTCCGCTGGACGCTCGACGTGCTGTCGATCCCGCTCTCCGACTTCAGCCGCGGCTCTCCCGAGCAGCCGCCGCTCCAGGCCGCCGGCCAGCGCGTCTCCGTCAACATCTGCTACGAGGACGTGTTCGGCGCCGAGCTCGCGCGCAGCCTGCCCGAGGCGACGCTGCTCGTGAACATGTCGAACGTCGCGTGGTTCGGCGATTCGCTCGCCCCGGCGCAGCACCTGAGCATCGCTCGTCTGCGCGCCATCGAGACGGGGCGCATGCATCTCACCGCCACCAACACCGGCATCACGGCGGCGATCGACCGCGACGGGCGCGTGCTCGCTCGCCTGGAGCAGTTCGTCGAGGGCCGCCTCGAGATCGCGGCGCAGGGATATTCGGGCGCCACGCCGTACGTGCGCCTGCGCGACTGGCCGGTCGTCCTCGCCTGCCTTTTCGTCCTC
>DATADT010000533.1:0-3747 GCA_036258355.1 Burkholderiales bacterium | reverse complement strand
CCGGCGTAGCCGATGAGGAGATTCAGGCCGACGCAGACGATCGCATTCAGGCCGACCAGGATCGCGACCTCGTAGGTGTAGTTGTTCGGCAGCGCGAGCGGCAGCGCCGCGATCACGATCGCGAGCGCGAGGAGCGGCCTGCTAGACCCGCTCGGCCGCGCGCCGGCCGAGGAGGCCATTCGGAAGGAATACGAGCGCCGCGATGATGATGAGAAAAGCGAAGACATCCTTGTACGCCGAGGAGAGGTAGCCGGCGCCGAGCGCCTCGATCAGGCCGAGCGCGAGCCCGCCGACAACCGCGCCGGTGCTCGAGCCCATGCCGCCGAGGATCGCCGCGGCGAATCCCTTCAGGCCGAGCATGACGCCGACGTCCCAGGAGGTGAAGGCGATCGGCGCGATCAGCACCCCGGCGAGCGCGCCGAGGGCGGCCGACAAGCCGAACGACACCGCGAGCACGCGGCGCACGCTGATTCCCATGAGCCGCGCCGCGAGCCGGTTGTGCGAGACGGCGATGATCGCCTTGCCGGTGAGCGTGCGGCGGAAGAACCAGGCAAGAAGCGCCACCGCCACCGCGCTCACCCCGAGCACCCACAGCACCTGCGGCAGCAGCGTCGCCGACCCGATCGCGATCGGCGCTTCGCCCGAAAACGCGGGCACGCGGTGGATCTTCTTGTCCCAGACGAGCGTCGCCAGCCCGCGCAGCAGGATCGAAGCGCCGATGGTAATGATGATCAGCGTCACCACCGACGCGTCGCGCGCCGGCTCCACGGCAAGCTTCTCCAGCAGAACGCCGACCAGCGTTGCAGTTCCAATGGAAAGAACGACCGCAAGAGGCAAAGGCAAGCCCGCCTCGAAAAAGGCGGCGGTCGCCATGCCGCCGATCATCACGAACTCGCCCTGGGCGAAGTTGATGACGTGGCTCGCGTTGTAGATGATCGCGAAGCCCAGGGCGACGAGCGCGTAGATCGCGCCCGTCGTGATCCCAGACAACAGGTACTGCTCGATCACTTGACCAGGGTCCAGTCTCCCTTGCGGACCTCCAGCATGCGGAAGGCCGAGAGGTCGAGCCCCATGTGGTCCTGGGCCGACATGTTGACCACGCCGCCGGTGCCGATGTAGCCGCGCGTCGCTTCGAGGGCGTCGCGCACTTTCGCCTTGTCGGTGGAGCCGGCGCGCTTGATCGCCTCGACCGCGAGCATCAGCCCGTCGTAGGCATGGCCGCCGAAGGTCGAGACCTCCTGCTTGAAGCGGCCCTCGTAGTCGCTCTTGTATGCGGTGACCACCTTCTTCTGCGGATCGCTCGACGGCAGCGTTTCGGCGATGAGCAGCGCCGCGGCGGGCAGACGCACGCCTTCGGCGGCGTCGCCGGCGAGGCTCACGTACTGCTTGGAAGCGACGCCGTGCGATTGATACAGCGGCGCGGAGATGCCGAGCTGGCGGTAGTTCTTGGTGACAATGGCCGGCCCCTGGCCGAAGCCGGCGTTAAGGACCGCCTGCACGCCGGGCGTCGCCTTGATCTTGGCGAGCTGCGCCGTCATGTCGGTGTCGCCGGCGCCGTAGGTCTCGTCGGCGACGATCTGGATGCCGTGCTTGCTGGCGACTTTCAGGCATTCGGCACGCATCGAGCGGTCGAAGCCGCCGGCGCCCGAGATGAGCGCGGCCTTCGCGACGCCGCGGCTGCGCATGTCGACGAAGATCTTCTCGCACGCCATGCGGTCGGTGTGCGGGGTCTTGAACACCCATTTCTTCACCGGCTCGATGATCACCACCGCGCCAGCGAGCGAAATGAAGGGCACGCCCGCGCTTTCCGCGAGCGGCACCGCGGCCATGGTCTCGCCGGTGGTCGAGCCGCCGACCAGCACGTCGACTTTGTCCTGCTCGATGAGGCGCTTGACGTAGCCGCGCGCCTTCTCGGCGTCGCCCGCCGAGTCGTAAGCAACGAGCTCGAGCTTGCGGCCGAGCACGCCGCCGGTGGCGTTCAGCTTCTCGACGTAAAGCTCGAGCGTCTTCTGCTCGGGGTCGCCGAGGAACGCCGCCGGACCGGTGACCGCGAGGAATGCGCCGATGCGGATGGGCTGGGCCTGGGCGAGAGCCGACATGGCGAGCGCCAGAGCCGCTAGCAGAACGCGCGAGAGACTGCGCGGAAGCAGAATGCGCAAGAGCATGAAGTCCTCCTTTGTAGAATTCTTCGCATGGACGCTACGCCGACGGCGGATCGACGACTTGATCCATCTCAATAAAATCCGCGGCGCGCGCCGCCCGGACCTGGCGCAGGTGGTGGAGATCGATGCGCGCATCACCGGGCTGCGCAAGCCCGCGTACTGGGCCGGCATCCTTCGCCGCTACGGCGGGCGGGACCCGGGCCGGTTCTTCCTGGTTTCCGTGCTCGAAAAGGAAGTTCAAGGCTACGTCGTGGGCGAAGTGCGCGACTGGGAGTTCGGCTCGGCGCCCTGCGGCTGGGTGTTCGGCATCGGGGTGCGGCCCGAGACGCGGCTGCGCGGCACGGGCACCCGGCTCCTGGAAGCGATCTGCGCCGCGCTCCGCCGCCGCGGCGTGCAGAAAGTGCGCACGCTGCTCGCGCGCGACAACGCGCTGGTACTCGCGTTCTTCCGCAGCCAGGGGATGATGGCCGCCCCTTTCATCGCGCTGGAACGCGACCTTTGAAGCTGCAGAAAAACACCATGCTCGCGTTGTGCGGCGTGCTCGAGTTCGCGGCGCAGCCCGGCCGGCAGCTCTCCGCCGCCGAGATCGCGGGCAAGTACGGCGCGTCGGCGCACCACCTCGCCAAGGTGCTCGGCAGGCTCAGGCGCGCGGGCCTGGTGAAGGCGGCGCGCGGCTCCGGCGGCGGCTACCGCTTCAGCGGCAACGCGAAGCGCGTCACGCTGCTCGACGTGATCGCGGTGTTCGAGACCGTGGGGCCGAAGGTGCCGCGCGCGCCGCGGCGCGAGCTCGAGCGCGCCGTGGATCAGGTGCTCGCCGAGATCGACGCGACCGCGCGCGCCACGTTCAGCTCGATCACGCTCGAGACGATGCTGAAGATCGCGCGGCGGCCGAAAGCCGCGCCCGGTCGAGAATCCTGATCTCGCGCTTCGCGACCTCGATCAGCCCCCGGTCCATGAACGTGCGCAGCAGGCGCGACAGCGTTTCCTTGGTCATGCCCAGGCGCGAGGCGATTACCGCCTTCGGCGCCGGCAGGCATACCGTCTGCTCGCCGAGCGAGCCGAGGTAGGCGGCAAGCCGCTCGCCGGCGTCGTGCAACGTGGCGGACTCGAAGTCGGCGACCATAGCCTGCAGCCGCTGGCAGAGCGTGGCGAGCAGCTCGCGCGCGAAGCGCCGGTCGCGATCGAACAGCGCAAGAAGCGGCACCGTGGGCACTACGACGAGCGACGTGTCGGTCACGGCGACGGCATCGATCGGCAGCGGCTCGCCGAGCACGAGCGCCGCCTCGCCGAAGGTTTCCCCGGGGCCGGCGAAGCGCAGCACCCGCTCGGATTCGCCTTTCAGCGCAAGCTTCGCCAGGCCCTCGGCCACCACCACCAGGCCCGGGACACGCTCCCCGCGGCGGACGATCGCGCTGCCCGCTGGCGCCTGCACGACGAACGCCTGGCGGGCGAGCGCGGCGAGGCGCTCGCGCGGCGTGCCGCGAAACATCGGCAAGCGCGAAAGCAGCGCTATCGCGCCGCCGTCGGCCGCTGGTCCTGGCCGTGGACTTCTCGCACGCCGAGCCACCTGCAAAGTGTCCGCCTG
>DATADT010000532.1:0-3920 GCA_036258355.1 Burkholderiales bacterium | reverse complement strand
TGCCGCACCGGCATTCGCCGATTTCAACGACAAGAAGCCGATCAACGCCACCGTCACCGGCGCGACGCCGAGCGGGTACCCGCGCACCATGGTCGAGGGCCTGAACGCGGTCGTGCGCGATGCGTACCCGGGCTCCGCGGTATCCTTCAAGCCGAATTCACCCGGCGGCGGCGTTCTTGCCATCGCCGAAGGCCAGGCCGACTTCACCGCCACCGCCACCGGCACCGAGATCAAGCTGGCGAACGAAGGCAAGTTCCCTTTCACGAGTTCGCTCAAGGACAAGTTTTTCATGGCGGTGCAACTCTACGACAACCAGTTCGTGCACTTCCTGATGACCAAGGAGTGGGCGGACGCGAACGGCATCAAGTCATGGGACGACATCGCCGCCAAGAAGCCGCGCATGCGCCTCGCCATCAACCGCCCCGACAACCCGCAGGTCTCGATCGGCGGCCCCTACGCGCTGATGGAGGCGCACGGCTTCACCATCCAGGATATCGAGAAGTGGGGCGGCAGCTACGTCCTCGGCAACAGTCAGATCGGGCTCGACGCCATCGTCGACGGCAAGGCCGACGTGTTCATGAACGCGCGCAACCTGGGCGATTCGCTGGTCAAGGACGTCGCCGGAAAGCGCGCGCTGCTGTGGATCGACGGCGACCCGGCCAAGGTCGCGAAAGGCGCCGCGGTTTTCGACAACAAGATGGACATGGTGCCGAAGGGCACCTACCCGTTCATGGAGAAGGACTACCCGACCGTGCGCATGTCGCACTTCCTTCTCGCCGGCAAGCACGCGTCCGAGGAGACCGTGTACAAGTACGTGAAGGCCCTCGCCGAGAACGAGGCGCGCGTGCAGGGAATCGGCGGCTCGCTCAAGACTGGCTTCACCACCGCCAAGATGCCGACCAACCCGGCGAACCTTCCTTACCACCCTGGGGCGCTGCGGTACTACAAGGAAAAGGGGCTCGTAAAGTAGCCGCTTGCGCCTCCTAAGGGAGGGAGTAAGGCACCGCCCGGGCGGCGGCTGGTACGTCTTCATCCAGGCGGCGTCGGTCACCGCCGCGCTCTACGTGCTGTGGATCGGCGCGCTCGCGACCATCGTCGGCACTGCCGCGCTCAACCTGGGGTTTGTCAGCTTCGGCACCTGGGCGCGAGCGTTCACCGCTCAGTTTCACCTCGACATCGCCATCTTCATCGGGATTACGTTCCCGATCGCGTTCCTCACTACCACCGCCGGACCGTGGCGCCGGCGCCTGAACTGGATCGACGTGGCGCTCGCGGCTGCGTCGCTCGCGGTCGCGCTCTACTACATCATCCTCAACGACAAGTTCCTGCACTGGAGCCGCGGGTTCTCGCAGCCGACGGTCTGGGACATCGCCGCCGGGCTGACGCTCGTCTTCCTGGTGGTCGAGCTTTGCCGTCGCAGCACGAGCTGGGGGCTCACCACGCTGCTTGTCGCGATGCTCGCGTTCACGGTATGCGGCCGCTGGATGCTGGGGCCGCTGCGCCACGACAACTTCAGCATCAACTACTTCATCGAGATGATGACGATCCAGGAGAACGGCATCTTCGGCGCGCCGCTCGAGGTGGCGGCGACGTACGCGTTCCTGTTCGTCCTGTTCGGCAACTTCTACAACAAGGCGGGCGGCGGGCGGCTCTTCTTCGACGTGGCGAGCGCGGTCACCGGGCGCATGCGCGGCGGCGCAGCCAAGGCCTGCGTCACCGCGAGCGGACTGTATGGCTCGGTGTCCGGCAGCCCGACTGCAGACGTCGCCACCACGGGTCCGCTCACCATCCCGATCATGGTGAAGCAGGGGGTGCACCCGACGCGCGCGGCGGCGATCGAGGCGACCTCGTCAAGCGGCGGCGCGATGCTGCCGCCGGTGATGGGCGCGGTCGCGTTCATCATGTCGGACATCACCAACATCCCCTACGCCGACATCGTCGCGGCCTCATGGCTGCCCTCGATCCTGTATTACGTCGCGATCTATATCCTGGTGCACAACGACGCGGTGCGGCATCGGGAGCCGCCGATGCCCGAGGACCAGATCGTGCCGATCACGCGCGCGCTTTCCACCGGCTGGCGCCACCTGCTGCCGATCGGCGCGATGATGTGGCTGCTCCTCGCCGGCTACACCCCGGTATACGTTGCGGCGGGCTCGACCGCGGCGGTGATCGTGCTCTCCTGGTTCCACCGCCCGAGCGCCATCGGCCCGCGGCGCTTCGTCGAGTGCTGCACCGAAACGATCACCCAGGTGGTGCCGCTCGTCGGCGCGGTGGCGGCCGCGGGCGCCGTGATCGGAGCGATCGAGATCAGCGCGCTCGCCGGCAAGTTCACTCTCGTGATCAACACACTCTCCGGGGGAATGCTGATCCCGGCGCTGTTGCTTTCAGCCGCCTTCCTCATCCTGCTTGGCATGGGCATGCCGACCCCGGCGGTCTACATCATGGGCGCGGCGCTGCTCGCTCCGATCCTGCGCCAGTTCAACCTGCCCGAGTTCCAGGTGCATCTCTTCATGCTGTTCTACGCGTGTCTCTCGGCGATCACGCCGCCGGTGGCGGTGGCCAACTTCGCCGCCGCGGCGATCGCGGGCGTGAACCCCACATCTCTCGGACCGTATGCGGTCAAGCTCGCGATCGGCGGCTTCGTCGTGCCGTTCTTCTTCCTCTTCAATCCGGGGCTGACCGCACAGGGCAGCTTCGCGGACATCCTTCTCGACTGCTTCTTCGGCACCGCTTGCACGGTGTTCGCTTCGTTCGCGCTGCACGGGCTGCTTGGCCTCAAGGACATCGCCTGGCCGCTGCGCGCGCTGCTCGCCGCCTGCAGCGCGGCGTTGATCGTGCCGCGCCTCGAACTCCAGCTCGGCGCCACCGTGCTCGGCGCGGCGGTGCTAGGCCTTGTTTATTTGCGCGGCAGCCCAGCGAAGGTCGACGTTTCCGCCTGAGAGAACGATTCCGACTCGCATGCCTTTCACCGAAATCTTTTCCTTGAAGACTGCAGTGAAGGCCAACGCCCCGGTCGGCTCGACGATGATCTTCATCCGCTCCCACAGAAAGAACATCGCGCGCACGAGCTCTTCATCGGTCACGGTGAGCATGGCGTCGACGTAGCGCAGCACGATCGGGAAGGTCAGCTGGCCGAGCGACGGGGTACGCGCGCCGTCGGCGATGGTGTCGGGCACGGGGATCGTGACGAGCTTCTTCTTCGTGAACGATTGCGTCGCGTCGTCGCCGGCGGCGGGCTCGACGCCGATTACGCGGCAGTTGGGCGCAAGGTGCTTGGCCGCGATCGCGCAGCCCGACAGCAAGCCGCCGCCGCCGCAGGGAACGACGAGCGCGTCGAGCGCGCCCGCGTCCTCGAGAAGCTCCTTCGCCGCGGTTCCCTGGCCCGCGATGATGTGCTCGTGGTCGAAGGGCGGCACGAGCGTGAGCCCCCTTTCGCGCGCAAGCCGCGCCGCGAGCGTCTCGCGCTCCTCGTGCTTCGAGTACTGCACCACCTCGGCGCCGTAGCCGCGCGTCGCTTCGAGCTTCACCTTCGGCGCGTCCTGCGGCATCACGATGACCGTCTTGATGCCGAGGATCTTCCCCGCCAGCGCCACCGCCTGGGCATGGTTCCCTGACGAAAATGCCACAACACCGCGCTCACGCTGTTGTTGGTTTAGTTGAGACAAGGCATTGAAGGCCCCTCTGAACTTGAAAGCGCCCATGCGCTGGAAGTTCTCGCACTTGAAGAACACGCTCCCGCCGGTGAGGGCGTCCACGGTGGCGGAAGTCATCACCGGCGTGCGCTTCGCCTGCGGCCTGATGCGCTCGTGGGCGCGGGCGATGTCGTCGAAGGAAACCATGGAAGGGCCGATTGTAGAATGAGTCATGGACTATTCCTCGTACCAGGACCTGCGGGTTCGCACGCTCGAGCCCGGCATCCT
>DATADT010000531.1:0-4879 GCA_036258355.1 Burkholderiales bacterium | reverse complement strand
CTGTAGCCCGCGAACATCGACAGGCCGACGGTCTTGCCGCCGCGCGTGACGTTGTCGTACGAGGCGGAGGTGTAATTGGAGAGCGGGAGGTCGATGTACTTGTACGGATCGCCCGGCTCGAGCATCGAGCGCCATATCTTGGCGACGTCGTCGGCGTTCCAGGCAAACGTCACCTTCTTGCGGTGCGGCTTCCCGGCCATCTTCTCGAGCGCTTGCCGGCCGATGAAGTCGTGGTCGAACTTGATGAACGGGCCGTAGCCCATCTGGTACGGCGTGACGTAGTAGTCCTCGACGTTCTTCGAGTAGAAGCTACCGCCGATCGAGCCGGTCGCCTCGTAGCTCGCCGCCGGCAGCCACTCCCGGTACCTCTTCATCTTCTCGCCGGTGTACACGGCGGGCAGCGGCGAGGGGATCCAGCCCGATTCGAGCGTGTTCGTGGCGTAGGCGCGCGCGCCGACTTCCTTCAGGCCGAACTCCCGGCCTGCAGCCACTATGGCCGTGCGCATCTCCTCGCGCTCGGCATACGGGCCCCAGATCTCCAGGCCCGGCGCGCCCGCCATGCCGTGGCGCAGCGCGCGCACCTTGCGGCCGGCGATGTTGATCCGGCCCGTGTGGAAGAACTTGATTTCCGGGACCGGGCCGCCGTTCAGCTTCTCGATCACTTTCCAGGCATTCGGGCCCTGGATCTGGAAGCGGTAGTTGCGCCGCACGATGGCGTTGCCCTTGGTGTTGCCGGGCGAGCGGTCGTCCTTGTGGGTGACGACGTCGTAGCCGCCGGTTTCGGCGTGGAATTGAACCCAGCTCGCCGCCGGCGCGCGGCCCACGAACACCAGGCTCTCCTGCGCCAGGTGGAACAGGATGCCGTCGCCGATGACGTAGCCGTCGTGGTTGGTGGGCGCGAACTGCTTGGCGCGGTCGACCGGGAAGTTGGCGAAGCTGTTGCCGCCGAGGTTCGAGAAGAGCTTCACCGCGTCCGGGCCCTCGACGTATTGCTCCACCATGTGGTGCGACTGGTCGTAGAGCACCGCGGTCTTCTGCCAGGCGAGCTGCTCATCGCGCCAGTTGGAGAATTCGCTCGGCACCACCGGATAGACGTAGGCGCCGATCTGCGAGTTGCGCAGCATGTCGACCGGATTGCCGGCCGCCCTCAGCACCTCCTCGAGGTTCTTCATCGCCTCCTCCTCAATGCCGCAAAGCTGGGCTGCGTAAGCCTAAGCCGCTTGCTTCAACGCGAGCGCCTTGTCGGTCGCTTCCCAGGTGAACTCGGGCTCCTCGCGCCCGAAATGCCCGTACGCGGCGGTCTTCTCGTAGATCGGGCGCAGCAAATCGAGCATCTGGATGATGCCCTTCGGCCGCAGGTCGAAATGCTTCGTGACGAGCGCCGAGAGCGCGTCGTCGGACATCTTGCCGGTGCCTTGCGTGGTGACCATAACGCTCGTTGGACGCGCTACGCCGATCGCGTAGGAGAGCTGCACCAGACACTTCGACGCGAGGCCGGCGGCGACGATGTTCTTGGCGACGTAGCGCGCGGCGTACGCGGCCGAGCGGTCAACCTTCGACGGATCCTTGCCCGAGAACGCGCCGCCGCCATGCGGCGCCGCGCCGCCGTAGGTGTCGACGATGATCTTGCGCCCGGTGACGCCGCAATCGCCCTTCGGGCCGCCGATCTCGAAGGCGCCGGTCGGGTTGACGAGATATCTCACCTTGCCCTTCACCATGCTCTTCGGCAGCACCGGCTTGATCACTTCCTCGACCACCGCCTCGGACAGAGTGTTGTGCTCGAGGCCCTTCGCATGCTGCGTCGAGAGCACCACCGTGTCGATCGAGTCGGGCTTGCCGTTCAAGTAGCGGATCGTCACCTGCGATTTCGCGTCGGGCCGCAGCCAGGGCAGGCGGCCGTTCCTCCGCAACTCGGCCTGGCGCTCGACCAGGCGGTGAGACAGGAAGATCGGCAGCGGCATCAGGCTCGGGGTCTCGTCGCAGGCGTAGCCGAACATCAGGCCCTGGTCGCCCGCGCCCTGCTCGAGGTCCACGTTCGTGCTTTCGTTCACGCCGCGGGCGATGTCGGGCGACTGCTGGCCGTAGGCGAGGATGACCGTGCAGGTCGAGGCGTCGAAGCCGAGCGCCGGATCGGTGTAGCCGATGCGGCGGATGGTGTCGCGGGCGACGAGGTCGTAGCTTACGCGCGCATGGGTGGTGATCTCGCCGGCGAGCACCACGAGGTTGTCCTTGACCAGCGTCTCGGCCGCGACGCGCGAGCTCTTGTCCTGCTTTAGAATCGCGTCGAGCACGGCGTCGGAGATCTGATCCGCAACTTTGTCGGGATGGCCTTCGGACACCGATTCGGAGGTAAACAGAAAATCGCTCATCGCCGGCGCTGCTTTCTTCTAGATGGGAAGGCCGCAAGGATACCAAAACTTGCCCCGCTTCCCTAGGATTGTCCTCGGTCCGATTCTTCGCCTCTACGCCAATCTGCCGCTCGGGCTGCTGCACCGGTTGGGAACCGTCCTCGGCTGGGCGATCTATGGGATTTCCCCCACCTACCGCAGGAACGTGCGCGCCAATCTCGCCCGCGCAGGCTATTTCGACCCGCGCGTGCGTCGCGCGGCGATCGCGCACGCGGGGCAGCTTGTCACCGAAGCGCCCGCGATGTGGCTTCGGCCGCAGGAGAAGCTCGCCGCGCTCGTGCGCGAAGTGCACGGCATGGCAGCGGTGGAAGCATCCCGCGCCGCGGGCAAGGCGCTGCTTTTTCTCACGCCGCACATCGGCTGCTTCGAAATCTCGGCGCAGTACATGGGGCTGCGCATGCCGATGACGGTGCTCTATCGCCCGCCCAAGATGCGCTGGCTCGACCCGCTGATGCGCGCGGGCCGCGGCCGGGGCGGCGTGCGTCTCGCACCGGCCGACGCGCGCGGCGTGCGCGCGGTGCTCGCCGCGTTGAAGCGGCGCGGCGCGGTGGGCTTTCTTCCCGACCAGGTCCCTGGCGAAGGCGAGGGTGACTGGGCGGAGTTCTTCGGTGAGCTCGCCTACACCGGGACGCTCGCGCCGCGGCTCGCGGCCCGCGCCGATGTGGCTTGTTTTCTAGGGTATGCCAGGCGGCTGCCGAGCGGCGCCGGCTACAGCCTGGTGGTGAAGGCCCTGCCGCCGCGCGTTCCCGGCGAGAGCCCGGTGCGCCATTTGAACCGCGCGCTCGAAGAACTGGTTCGAGAGTGCCCAGGCCAGTACCTCTGGGGCTACAACCGCTACAAGACCCCGCGGGGCGCGAAGCCGAAGCCCACGACCGGTGCGGGAGGCAAAATCCCGCCCGCCGCCCCGCGATGACCCGGATCGCCCTCGCGCTCGTGTGGCTTGTGCACTTCCTGCCGCTCTCGGTCCAGGCGCGTATCGGCTCTTTCATCGGCTCAATCGCGTTCTGGCTCATCCCGGAGCGTCGCGCGGTGACCCGCATCAACCTCGCGAAATGCTTTCCGCGAATGGACCCGAACGAGCGCGAGCGCCTCGCGCGTGCGCATTTCAGGGCCTTTTGCCGCGCCGTGATCGAGCAGGGGATCCTCTGGTGGTCGTCCCGCGAGCGCATCGCCGCGCTGGTGCGCCTGGAGGGGCGGCAGAACCTCGAAGCGAGCGCGAAGACCATCGTGTTCGCGCCGCATTTCGTGGGTTTCGAGGCGACGCTTGCGCGCCTTGCGCTCGAATACCCGGTAGCGATGATGTACTCGCGCCAGAAGGACCCTCGCGTGGAGGCGCGGCTGCTTGCGGGCCGCACGCGCTTCGGCGGCGTGATGTATCCGCGCCAGGGCGGCATCAAGAAGGGAGTCGAGCTCATCAACTCCGGCAGGCTCTACTACTACCTTCCCGACCTGGACTTTGGGCCGAAGCGCTCGGTGTTCGTGCCGTTCTTCGGCGTGCCCGCCGCCACGGTCACCGGACTCGCGTATATTGCCCGCACCACCGGCGCGGCCGTGGTGCCCTGCGTGACGCGCATGTTGCCCGGGGGCGGCGGCTACGTCGCACGGCTGTATCCCGCGTGGACCGGCTTCCCCAGCGGCGACGACCACGCCGACGCCCGGCGGATGATGGCTTTCATCGAGGAGCGGGTGCTCGAAATGCCCGAACAGTACTTTTGGCTGCACAAGCGCTTCAAGACCCGCCCCGAGGGCGAGCCGAGGTTCTATTGAAGCTCGCCGTGATCGGCGCGGGACACATGGGGCGCTATCACGCCGAGAAATTCGCCCGCCTGCCGGGCGTCGAGCTCGCGGCGGTGGTCGACTCCGACCCGGCGCGCGCGCCGGTTCGGGACTTCAGAAAAATACTCGGAAGTATCGAGGCCGCCGTGGTCGCCGTGCCGACCCCTCTGCACCACGACGTCGCGCGCGCCTGCCTCGAGAAGGGCGTGCACGTCCTGGTCGAGAAGCCGATCGCGGCCACCCTCGACGAAGCCGACGATCTCGTGGATCTCGCGCGCAGCCAGGGCCGGGTTCTCCAGGTGGGGCATGTACAGCGCTACAGCGGCGCGTTCCAGGCGCTCGCGCGCCGGGTCGACCGCGCGATCTACATCGACGCCGAACGCCTCGCCGGCTTCAAGCAGCGCGGCGCCGAGGTCAACGTGATCCTCGACCTGATGATCCACGACCTCGATCTCGCCCTCTCGCTCGCGCGCTCGGAACCGAGCGCGGTCAGCGCCTGCGGGTTCCGCGTGCTCACGAACGACATCGACATCGCCTCTGCGCGCGTCGAGTTTGCGAACGGCTGCGTCGCCGACCTGTCGGCAAGCCGCGTGAGCCAGGCGCTGGTGCGGAAATTCCGCGTGTTCCAGCCGGGGCTCTACGCCTCCGCCGACCTGCAGGCGGGCAAGCTGCGCTACGTGTGGCAGGAAGCCGGC
>DATADT010000530.1:0-2624 GCA_036258355.1 Burkholderiales bacterium | reverse complement strand
GCTGCGCGCGACCGACGTGCCGGCGCGCTACGGTGGCGACGAGTTCATCGTGCTCCTGCCTGAGACGCCGCCGAAAGGCGCGATGGATGTCGCCGAGCGCATCCGCAACGCCATCGCCGCGCGCCCGCTCGCCATCGACGGACACCACCTCACCGCCACGGTGAGCGTCGGCGTCGCCTGCTACCCCGAGGACGGCCGCACGCTCGACGCGCTCGCCGCGCGCGCCGACCGCGCGCTCTACCAGGCGAAGCAGGAGGGACGAAATCGGGTGGTGCGCTACGTCGCTTCGAGCGAGCCGAGCCTGGCCGCGACCGCTAAGCCAGCTTGACTTTGAACGTGGTCTCGGTGTGCTGCGCCGGGTCGAACTGCGAGCGCTCGGTGTGGTTCACGTGCTTGCCGTACACGTGGAGCGAAAGCGTGACGCGGTCCGACTCGTTGACCACGCTGTGGATCGCGCCCGCCGGCATCGCCACTACGTCGCCGCGGTCGGCGACCTTCTCGCCGATCTTGCGTAGCTCCGCGCAGCCGGGGCGCGCGCGGTCGTCGGCGCGCTCCCAGAACACGTTCTTCTCCGCGCCGTCGACGCCGACGATGACCGCCCAAGTGCCGTGGTCGTGCGGCGGCGCCCCGCGCGAAGGCAGCCAGCTCACCGCGAACACCGCGAGCGTATGGTCGGGCTCCTCGTGCAGCACGTGCACGCCGAAGCCCTGGTCGGGGTCCGCCGCGTAGTGCTTGCGCTGCACCCAGCCTTCGGCCAGCGCGAGCCGCGGCGCGAGCCGGCGCACGCGCGACAGGATTTCGCGCTCGTCCCTGCACTCGGCGGTGGTGCGGCGCAGATCGGCGACGAATTGGTCCAAGGTGCAGCGTTCGACGGCGGCGGCGGCTTTCATAGCTTGAGCTCCCAGTACTCGCCGACCAGTTTAACGCCGAACTCCTGGTGCGGCTGCTGCTTCACCCGTTTGAATCCGGTTTTGGCATAAATTTCGCGCGCCGCGGCGAGGTTGGATTGCGTCCAGAGCACGAGCTTGCGGTAGCCCTTGGCGCGCGCGAAGGCCATGCACTCCTCGACCAGCCGCCTCCCCAGCCCGCGGCCGCGCGCCTTCGGCTCCACGATCAACAGCCTCAGCTTGGCGACGGTTCTCGACTGCTTGACGACGAACACCGAGCCGACCGGCTCGCCGTCGATCTCCGCAATCCAGCAACGCTCCCGGGACGGGTCTAGGTTGTCCAAGAAATCCTTCGCTATGCCGGCGACAAGCGATTCGAAGCGCTCGTCCCAGCCGTACTCCTCGAAGTAGAGCCGGCCGTGCGCATGCACCACCCATCCCATGTCGCCGGGGCGATGGCCGCGGAGCGTCACCGGCTTTTCGTCCGTGGAGCTTGTTTCGAGGGCCTTTTCGACCGTCTGGAGCGCGCCCACCAGCCTCGCCTGCTCGGGAGCCGCCAGCTTGCCGAGCATCCCGGCGACCTCTTCGCGCGAGCGCGCGTCGAGGCTCTGGTAGGCGCGGCGGCCCTTGGCGGTGAGTGACAGGTGCACCCGCCGCGCGTCCTCCTTCGAGGCCTGCCCCTGCACCAGGCCCTGGCGCCGCAGGCCCTGAAGGAGGCGGCTGAGATAGCCCAGGTCGAGGTCGACGTCGGCGCCGAGCTCGCTCGCCGTGGTCTCGCCGCGCTGCCCGAGCTCGTAGAGCACGCGCGCTTGCGGCAGCGGGAACGGGCTGCCGAGGTAGCCCGGCTGCAGCACGCCGATGCGGCGGGTATAGAAGCGGTTGAAGCGGCGCACTGCCTCTATGCGATTCATCGCTCCGCCTCGGATCATGGCGCATGCTCGGCCGAGATACTTGCTTTTGTCAAGTATTACATAATGCGGCCATGAACCTGTTCGATCTCAAGGGAAAGACCGCGCTCGTCACCGGCGGCAACGGCGGCATCGGTCTCGGTATGGCGAAAGGACTGGCCGCCGCCGGTGCGCGGGTGGCCATCGCAGGCCGCGACGCCTCGAAGAACAATGAGGCTCTGAAAGCCCTGCCCGAGGGGGTGGCGGTGGAAGCCGATCTGAAGGACGAGAAAGCGTGCCGCGCGATGGTGGAGGAAGCGGCGAAGCGGCTCGGCCGGCTGGACATCCTCGTCAACAACGCCGGCACGAACATCCGCAAGACGCCCGAGGAGTACAGCGTCGAGGAATGGAAGCTCATTCTCGACACGAACCTGACGAGCGCGTTCGTCGCGTCGCAGGCGGCCTACCCGCACATGAAGCGAGCGGGCGGCGGCAAGATCGTGAACATCGGCTCGATGATGTCGATCTTCGGCGCCTCGTTCGTCGCGCCCTACGGCGCGAGCAAGGGCGGGATCGTGCAGCTCACGCGCGCGCTCGCCTGCGCCTGGGCGAAGGACAACATCCAGGTGAACGCGGTGCTCCCGGGCTGGATCGACACCGCGCTCACGCGCCGCGCCCGCGCCGATATCAAGGGACTGCACGAGCGCGTGCTCGCGCGCACGCCCGCGGGCCGCTGGGGCCAGCCCGAGGACCTCTCGGGCATCGCGGTGTTCCTCTGCAGCCGAGCTTCCGACTTCGTCACCGGGACCGCCATCCCGGTCGACGGCGGATATTCCTCGCAGGGCTAGAA
>DATADT010000529.1:0-5305 GCA_036258355.1 Burkholderiales bacterium | reverse complement strand
GTTCTCGACCACGATCGGCTGGCCGAGCGCCCTGCTGAGCGGCTCCTGGAACGCGCGCGATACGAAATCGGCCGCGCCTCCGGGCGGGAAGCCGACGACAAGGCGGATCGGCTTCGATGGATAGGGCTGTGCGAGGGCTTGACCCGCGAACAAGAGCAAGACGACGAGAGCTCTCATGGCGGCGAGTGTTCTTTGATGTGTGTGGAGGACCTACCTTACGGGTTGATGTAGCTCGTCTTGACCGTGGTGTAGAACTCGACCGCGTAGCGTCCCTGCTCGCGTGGCCCGTAGCTCGACGCTTTTCGGCCGCCGAAAGGCACGTGGTAGTCGACGCCCGCGGTCGGCAGGTTGACCATGACCATGCCGGCGGCGGAGCTGCGCTTGAAATGCTCGGCGTATTTGAGCGACGTGGTGGCGATGCCCGAGGACAGGCCGAACGGCGTGTCGTTCGCCACCGCGAGCGCCTCGTCGTAATTCTTGACGCGGATCACCGCCGCGACCGGGCCGAAGATCTCCTCCCGGTTGATCGTCATCGCGGGCGTGGTATCGACGAAGAGCGCCGGCTCGAGGTAGTAGCCCTGCTTTTCGCGCTCGAGGCGGCTTCCTCCGGCGGCGAGCCTTGCGCCCTCCGCGCGTCCGAGCTCGATGTACCTCAGGTCCTGCTCCAGCTGCCGCTCGTCGACCACCGGGCCGATGTCGGTCCCTTCCCTTAACGCGTCATCGACTTTCAGCTTCTGCATTTTTTCAGTGAGTGCCTTCACGAAACGATCGTGAATGCCTTCAGTCACGATCAAGCGGCTCGAGGCCGTGCACCGTTGTCCGGTGGAAAAGAAGGCGCTCTGGATCGAAAGGTTCACCGCGGTGTCGAGGTCGGCGTCGTCGAGCACGACCTGCGGGTTCTTGCCGCCCATTTCGAGCTGCACCTTGGCAAGCCGCGCGGCACAGTTCTGCGCGACGCGCTTGCCGACCGCCTGCGAGCCGGTGAAGCTCACCGCGTCGATGCCGGAATCCGTGGAGAGAAGCTCGCCCAGCACCGAGCCGCGGCCCATGACGAGGTTGAACACGCCCGCCGGGACGCCGGCCTTGCCGATGATCTCCGTCAGCGCCCAGGCGCAGCCCGGCACGAGATCGGCGGGCTTGAACACCACGCAGTTGCCGTAGGCAAGCGCCGGAGCGATCTTCCATGCGGGGATCGCGAGCGGAAAGTTCCACGGCGTGATGATGCCCACCACGCCGACCGGCTCGCGCGTGATTTCGACCTTGATTCCGGGCCGCACGGAGGGCAGCACCTCGCCCGCCTGGCGGACCACCTCGCCCGCGAAGAACTTGAACAGATAGCCGGCGCGCGTCGCTTCGCCGACTGCCTCGGGCTTGGTTTTGCCCTCCTCGCGCGCAAGGAGCGTGCCGAGCTCGTCCTTGCGGGCGAGGATCTCGCTGCCGATCCTGTCCAGCATGTCGGCGCGCGCCTGCACCGGGCCGCGCGACCAGGCGGGGAAAGCGGCGCGCGCCGCCGCGATCGCGGCCCGCGCCTGCGCGGCGTCGGCGCGCGCGAACTCGCCGACGACGTCTGCCAGGTTCGACGGGTTAATATTCGGCGCCTGCTCGCGCGTCAGCGCCCATTCCCCATTGATGAAATTCTGGTGAACTCCCATGGAGCTGCAATGATATTCGATCCCGCCCAAATCCAGCGTGGGGCCCGCCTCAAGCGCTCGCCCTATTTCGAGGCGACGCAGCGCGCCGGCTGCCGCGGCTACACCGTCTACAACCACATGCTGCTGCCGATCCGCTATGACTCGTTCGAGGCGGAGCACCAGCGGCTGCTCGCCGACGTGACGCTTTGGGACGTGTCGGTCGAGCGCAACGTGGAGATCGCCGGGCGCGACGGCGCCAGGTTCGCCGAGCTTCTGACACCGCGCGACCTTTCGAAATGCGCCGTCGGCGAAGGCCGCTACGTCATTCTCACCGACGAGTCGAGTGGCATCGTCAATGACCCGGTGCTGCTGCGCCTGGAACAGAACCGCTTCTGGCTGGCGTGCGCCGACAGCGACGTGCTGCTTTGGGCGAAGGGTGTTGCCCGCGGCAGCGGCATGCAGGTCGAGCTGCGCGAACTCGACGTCGCGCCGCTGCAGGTGCAGGGCCCGAAGTCGCGGCAGCTGGTGACCGACATGTTCGGATCCCGCGTGGAAAAGCTGGGCTACTACCATTTCTTCGAAGCAAAGCTCGACGGCATCCCTGTCATCGTGACCCGGACCGGATGGACCGGCGAGCTCGGCTACGAGCTCTACCTTCTCGACCCGGCGCGCGGCGTCGAGCTGTGGAACCGCGTGATGAAAGCGGGCCAGCGCTACAACATCGCGCCCACCGGCCCGTCCGACATCCGCCGCATCGAAGCCGGCATTCTCAACTACGGCATCGACATGACGCTCGACAACAACCCGTACGAGGTCGGGCTCGAGCGCCTCGTCAACCTCGACAAGCCCGCCGATTTCATCGGACGCGACGCGCTGCGGCGCATTGCGAAAGAGGGAGTGAAGAAGAAGCTGGTCGGAGTGGAGATTGCCGGCACGCCGATGGACATGAACATGACGCGCTACCCCGTGAAGAGCGGGGGCTTCGTCACCTCGTGCCTGTACTCGCCGCGCCTGCAGAAGAACATCGGCTACGCGATGGTACCGGTGGAATATTCCGCGGCCAGGACCCGTTTGGAGATTCAGGCGCCGGACGGCGACCGCAGTGCCGTGGTGGTGCCGGTGCCTTTCATCGATCCGAAAAGGGCGATCGCCAAGTCATGAAAGCTCTGCTTCTCCTTGTTCTGGCTTTTTCGGCGCCTGGGCTCGCCCAGGTTACGGTGCAGGAATACAAGGTGCCGCCGGGACACCGCGTGCACGATGTGTGGGCCGACGCGAAGCCCGACGGCCCGGTATGGATCTCGGCGCAGGGCAGCGGCAACCTCGGCGTCCTCGATCCGAAGACGGGGAAGATCGAGTTCGTGCCGCTCGGGCGCGGCTCGGCGCCGCACGGCGTGATCGCGGGCGCCGACGGCGCGCCGTGGCTTACCGACGGGGGCCAGAACGCCATCGTGCGCGTCGATCCGAGCACGCGTGCGGTGAAGGTGTGGGCGCTGCCCGAAGGCACCGGCTACGCCAACCTGAACACCGCGATCTTCGACGGCAAGGGCGTGCACTGGTTTACCGGGCAGAGCGGAATCTACGGACGGCTCGACCCGAAGACGGGCGACATGAAAGTGTTCGACGCGCCGAAGGGCCGCGGGCCTTATGGCATCCACGCCACACCGGACGGGACTGTCTACTACGCGTCGCTCGCCGGTTCTTTTGTCGGTCGAATCAATGCCGACGGAACGACGAGCGTTATCGAGCCGCCGACTCCGCGCCAAGGCGCGCGCCGCGTCTGGTCCGACTCAAAGGGCAACGTCTGGGTCGCGGAGTGGAACTCGGGCAATCTGAGCCGCTACGAGCCAAAGACGGGCAAGTGGTCGAAGTGGCAGGCGCCCGGCGACGAGCCGCACGTCTACGCAGTGTACGTCGACGAAACCGACAAGGTCTGGGCCGCCGAGTGGAGCGCGCAGGTGATGCTGCGCTTCGATCCGGCGACCGAAAAGTTCGAGACGTTCAAGTCCTCGAGCGCGCGCCCGAACGTGCGCCAAATCCACGGCCGCAAGGGCGAGGTGTGGACGCCCGAATCGGGCGCGGACAAGATCGTGGTGTACCGCTACAAGTAACGAATTCGTTAGTGGAGCGTGCGAGCGAAGGTCTTACCGCGCAGGTAGTCGTAGGCTCGCGGTTGGTCATGCACGAGATCCGAAATGGCGAGCGTGATCTCGTCGTGGATCTCGTTGTACTGCGACTCGATCCTCGGGTAAAGGCCGATGTCGGTCACGAAGAGATCGGCGTCGGGAATGAGGTTGTGGTGCAGGTCCTTGGGCAGCATGTCCCGGTCCAGGACCGCGAAGCCGTGCAGGGCTGGACAACGGGCGAAAAGCGAGCGGATGCGGGCCTCAACATGGGCCTCCAGCGTGCCAAGCAGGGTGTCGTACTGTTGAGGTGCTTTCATAGGATTCCAGCTTAAGGCCTTGTAGCCAAAAGGCCTATAGGGGAATCCCTGAAGCAACTACATCCAGACCCTTAGTGGAGAGTTCTGGCGAACGTACGGCCGCGGAGCCACTCTCCGGCGCGGGGCTCCTCGTCGAGCAGCTCGCCGAGAGTCCGGGCGATGTCCTGGTAGATCTCGCCATACCGCTCGGGCGAAAGCCGCGGCGAGATGCCGATGTCGCTCACATAAAGCTCCTGGGCGTCCTCACGCACCGAGAACCCGGAAAGGTCGGGGCAGCGGGCGAAGAGTGACTCCAGCTGCGCGCGAAGGTGGCGCGGTTTCATGGGGACATGGTAGTCCTTGTGCATTGCACCGTGGGTGTCGGGGTGGGGGCCGGCCGGTTTAGGTGTTTGCCTGTCGTTGGATATCGGGTCGCGAAACCGGCTACAGCGGGATGTGCGCCCGCCGCGTTAGTTGGCATCATGGCGGCGAAGGAGGCCCGCATGGCGAGATTTCTCATCACCCCGCATTTTCGGCTGCACGAATGGGTCGCCGAGGAGAAGGGTTACTTCCGCGCGGAAGGGCTGGACTACGAATTTCGCGAGGTGTTCAAGACCCACGCCACGCCGGACAAGGTCGGCGCCATGACGAGCTTCGAGGAGGGGCGCGACACCAACGTGAGCTGCGCGTGCCATTGGACGGTGAACGTCGCCGCCTCCCAGGGCCGCGGCAAGATGTACGCCGACGCATATTCGGTTTCACCGAGCGGCGTGTTCGTGGCGCCGGAGTCCCCGATCCGCGAGCCCCAGGATCTCAAGGGAGTGCCGATCTCGGTCGGCCACCAGTCGGGTAGCCACTATTCCACGCTCCAGGCGCTCGAGCAGTACCTGCCGCGCGAAGACATCAAGCTTTCCTTCGCCGACGGCATCCTGTTCGGGCGCATGGAGAAGCTGATCGACCGCCAGGTGCCGGCGGCCGCGCTCTTCAGCGGCCCGTACTACTTCGCCGAGCAGCTCGGCTTCCGCAAGATCCTCGACACGACCTTCATGATTGCCTCGATGATTACGGGCGGTCCGGACCCCGAAGACGTGCGCAAGTATTTCCGTGCGCTACGCCGCGCGCAGCGCGACATCGACCTGCGGCCCGAGCTTTACACCCACCACTACGCCAGGGAATTCCCGCGCCGCTTCCTCGGCCAGATCGACCCCCGCCGCTGGGGGCCGGGCGAGCGCATCGTGTTCGAGCCCTACACCCG
>DATADT010000528.1:0-1886 GCA_036258355.1 Burkholderiales bacterium | reverse complement strand
AGCTTGTCCAATGAAACAACCCTGGAAACCAGCCCCGCGCGCTCGGCTTCTTGCGCATCCATCATGCGCGCGGTGAGGCAGAGATCCATCGCCTTGGCCTTGCTCGTGTAGCGCGGCAGGCGCTGCGTGCCGCCGTAGCCCGGCATGATGCCGAGGTTGATCTCGGGCTGGCCGAACTTGGCGTTCTCGGCGGCGATTACGATGTCGCACTGCATGGCGAGCTCGTTGCCCCCGCCCAGCGCGTAGCCCGCCACGGCAGCGATCACGGGCTTGCGCACGGCTCGGAAATGCTCCCAGTCCGTGATGTAGTCCGTGAGGTAGGCGTGCATGTAGCTGAAGTCCTTCATCGCCGCGATGTCGGCGCCGGCGGCGAACGCCTTCTCGTTGCCGGTGAGCACGATCGCCCCGATGCCGGCGTCCGCGTCGAGCGCACGAAGCGCGCTTCCGAGCTCCTTCATCAGCGCGGGGCTGAGCGCGTTCAGCTGCTTCGGCCGGTTGAGCGTGACGACGCCGACCCGGCCCTTCTGCTCTACCGTGATGCTTTCATAGCTCATGGGCATTGATCACCTTCGCATAAAAGCCGTTGAGCGCGGCAAGAAAAGCGGCATGCACCTGCCGCGCGGGAACCGTCTCGCCGCCGTAGCTCTGCGCCCGCGTGGCGCAGGCGTCGCCCAGCAGCGTGATCTTGTAGCCGAGGTCCGCGGCGTGCCGCACGCTCGCATCGACGCACATGTGTGTCATCATCCCGGCGACGACCAGGTTTTTGATGTTCTGCTGTTCGAGGAGTTGCTTCAGCCCTGTATTCCGAAACGCATTGGGAAAATTCTTTTCGATGACCGTTTCGCCGCTCATCGGCTGCACCGACGAGTGAATCTCCACGCCGCGCGTGCCCGGCAGGAAGAACGTCGCGCCTGGCCGAACGGACAGGTGGCGAATGTGGATGACCGGCAGGCCCTTTTCTCTGAATTTCTTGATCGCCGCCCCGGCTTTCGCGCCGGCGGCCTCGGCGCCCTCGAGCTGCATCGCGCCGCCCGGGAAGTAGTCGTTCTGGATGTCGATGATGAGAAGCGCGCTGTCAGGCATGCTTCTTCTTGCGCTGCGAGAGCGGCACCGAGCCGGGGATGTCGATCGATTTCCTGTCGGGCTCGAGTGAACGCGTGGGGATGGAGCCCCCGGCCTTGACGAAGGCGAGCGCGGCGATGGTGCTTTCCGCGCCGACCACGGTGTCCCTGCCCGGGAAACCGTGCAGCATGACGGGCGTAATGCCGTCGATAGCGTACACCTTGGACATGGCAGAATTCTAACTTCTAACCCCCATGGCTTCGGTGCTCGTCTCTGTCGAAGCAGGCGTTCAGACCCTGACACTGAACCGCCCGGAGAAGCTGAACGCCTTCAGCCCCGAGATGCACAAGGAGCTGCGCCACGCGCTCGAGCAGGCGCTCGAGGACCGCGCCATTGGCGCGGTGCTCCTCACTGGCGCCGGACGTGGTTTTTGCTCGGGCCAGGACCTCTCCGAGCGCAACGTCGCGCCGGGCGCGGCGCCGATCGACCTCTCCGTCTCGCTCGGCTCGTACTACAACCCGCTTGTGCGCCGCATGCGCGAGCTGCCGAAGCCGATCGTGTGCGCCGTAAACGGAGTGGCCGCCGGCGCCGGCGCGAACATCGCGCTCGCTTGCGACATCGTGCTCGCCGCGCGCTCGGCGAGCTTTGTCCAGTCGTTCGCCCGGCTCGGCCTGATCCCGGACTCCGGCGGCACTTACTTCCTGCCGCGCCTCGTCGGCACCGCGCGCGCAAGAGGCCTCGCGCTTCTCGCCGAGCCGCTCAGCGCCGAGAAGGCGGAGAGCTGGGGACTCATCTGGAAAGTGATCGACGACGAGCGTCTCATG
>DATADT010000527.1:0-1619 GCA_036258355.1 Burkholderiales bacterium | reverse complement strand
GAGCAGGTCGCCGTTGTTCGAATGCAGGGTGCCTGCTATTCGCACCGCGCGCTCTGCTCCGGAGGCATCGCGAAACCGCCACACGTTGCGCGGCGCGACGTACTCGTAGGTGAAGCAATTGTGCGCGGTCAGGTCCTCGGGAGTCTTTGGCGCGGGATGCGCCGAAAGGTATTGGGGCGCAGCGCAGGGCACGAGGCGGGTCTCGCCCAATTTGCGCGCCACCACATTCTCCGAGCCGGTCGTTCCGACACGCACCGCGAGGTCGAAGCCCTCTTCGATGAGATCGATCACCCGATCGGACAGCGACACGTCGAAGCGCACTTCCGCGTGCCGGGCGAGGAACTCGGCGATCGCCGGCGCAAGGTGGCGCACCCCGAAATTCACCGACGTGGTGAGGCGAATCGTGCCGCGAGGCACGACCGCGGCGCGGGCGGCTTCCTGCTCGGCTTCCTCGAGATCGGCGAGGAGCTGCACCGCACGCTCGTAGAACGCGCGCCCGCTCTCGGTTAGGCTCACGCGCCGGGTCGTGCGGTTGAGAAGGCGGGTCTGCAGATGCGCCTCGAGGTCGGCGACATGGCGAGAGGTCGCCGAGGTCGAGAGGCCAAGTCGTTCGGCCGCCTTGGCAAAGCTTCCTGATTCAACGACTTGGGCGAATACCTGGATTGCGCCTATCCTGTCCATTATCCCGATTTCAGGGATTATTTATCCACATATGGCTACTTTATCCCGTATTGAGTTATCCGCATATTAGGGAACATGAAAAACGTTCTCCGCATCTACCGTAAGCCCGAAGGGCACTGGGTCGGCGACGGCTTCCCCGTCCACACCGTGCTCGACTACCAGCGACAGCCGGAGCTTTCGCCCTTCCTGCTGCTCGATCATTTCGGCCCGGCCGACTTCGCGCCCGCCGAGAAGCCGCGCGGCGTGGGCTGGCATCCACACCGCGGTTTTGAGACCGTGACCGTGCTCCTCGAAGGCGAGGTCGAGCACCGGGACACGGCAGGCAACGGCGGCCGCATCGGCCCCGGCGACGTGCAGTGGATGACCGCGGGCGCCGGGCTGCTTCACGAGGAAAAGCACAGCGAGGCGATGACCCGCAACGGCGGGCGCTTCCACGGCCTGCAACTCTGGGTCAACCTGCCCGCGAAACTCAAGATGACGCCGCCGCGCTACCAGACGCTTACGGCGCGCGACATCCCGGTCGTGGACGGCGTTCGAGTCATTGCCGGCGAGTTCCGCGGCGTGAAAGGCCCGGCGCAGACGTTCACGCCGATCAACCTCCTGCTCGCCACTCTCAAGGCGGGCAATGCCGTCGAGCTCGATCTGCGCGACGGCTACAGCGCGGCGCTCTACGTCGCGGAAGGAAAGATCGAAGCCAACGACGAAGCCATCAGCGCCCGCGAGCTCGCGGTATTCGACCGCAAAGGCAGCCAGGCGACGATCACGGCGCACTCCGATGCGATCGTCTTCGTCATGAACGGTGAGCCGATCGACGAGCCCGTTGCCGGCTACGGGCCGTTCGTCATGAACACCACAAAGGAGATCCAGCAGGCGTTCGCCGACTACCACGCCGGGCGCCTTGGAACCATCCCAGCCACGGAGAAAACGACGTCATGATC
>DATADT010000526.1:0-1656 GCA_036258355.1 Burkholderiales bacterium | reverse complement strand
GAGAGCTCGAAGTTCTCCTCGTTCTGGATGACCTCGTTCTTGACGGCTGCGAAGCCGTTCCACCAGCGCGCGCCGGGGAGCGGCGGCGCATCCAGGTCGTAGCGCGCTTCCTGCGTGAGGTCGTCCCAGCGCACCTGGCTGCGGCCGCGCCACGCCGTGTTGAAGAGGTCCACATTGCGATGCGCAGCCTCGAGGCGCAGCCCCCTGTCGGTGGTAAACGACACGCCGCCCTCGATGTTCTGCGAATGGCCCTCGATCACCGAGACCTGCACCGGCGCTTGGCCGTCGGCGATCGCTTCGGGCGCGAGCTCCACCCGGGCGCCGGCGAAGTAGCCGGTCTCGAGCAGGCGGCGCGTGTAGAGCTCGAGCACCTCGCGGTCGTAGGTGGTGCCCGGGATCACCGGACTCAGGTTGGCTGCGACGGCGCCGGGGTAGCGCTCGACGCCGCGCACTGCCGCATTGCCGAAGACGAAGGGCGGCCCGCTGTCCAGCGTCACCTCGAGCGCCGCGCTGCTCGCCTGCGCGTCGACGCGCGCGCGGCTCGAAGCGATCCGCGCCGTTGCGTAGCGCCATGAGGAGAGTTTGCGCACTGCCTCGCGCTTCGCTTCGTTCCACGCTTCCTGGGTGAACGGCATGCCGGGCCGCAGGAGCCATTCGGCTCGCACCTGGCGCAGCAGCTTTGCCGCGTCCGGGTCGGCGGTCGCCGGCCCGCTGAACGCGATGTCGACGCTGGCTACCGTGGCCCGCGTCCCCGGCTCGACTTGGATCACGACCGACCAGGGCGTGACATCGCGGTCGATCGAGTAGCTGACCAGCGCCGAGAAATAGCCGTCCGCGGCGAGCGCCTGCCGCGCCTCCAGGACGGCCTCGTCGGCGAGCCGGCGCAAGAGCTCCGGCGTCATCTGGGGGTCGTCCTGCCAGCGCGCGAGCTGCAGCCCCTTGCCGAGCATCTCGCGCTGCTCCTTCGTCGGCGCTTCGACCGTCAGGCGGTACTTCGGCTCGGGCTTCTGTGCGAGCGCGGCGCCGCACACGAACACCGCCGCGCACAGCCATGCTTTAATGACGGCATGAACGCCGCCCGTCATGCCTGGATCCTCCCCCTAGCCCTTGCCGCCTGCGCGGCCCCTGCGCCGCACTGGGAAAAGCCCGGCGCCACGGCCGCCACGGTGCAGCAGGACAACGATCAGTGCGCCACGCAGGCGCGCCTCGACTCGCCCCAGCCGAGCGTCTTCGAGCAGACCGGAACCACGACCACGCGCATCCTTACGCTCGAAGAGCAGCGCCGCCGCAGCGAGGTCGGGACCTTCCAGAAGTGCATGCAGGAGAAGGGCTACAGCGCGAAGCGCTAGAACCGGGCGCCGAAATCGGCGCGCACCTGCACGTAGCCCACCGGGCTCGACGCCTCGGAGAAGTGGATCCACTCGCCGCCGACGAGCAGACGGAGAAATCCCCCGCTGTATCCCCAAGTGGGCGGCAGATCCCACCGCACGCCGGCGCCGGCGGTGTAGCCGAGCTGGGTGAGCGTGTTCTCGGGCGCCGTGTCGCCGCACACCTGGCCGTACCACGGGTAGGTCCAGCACTCGTTCGCCGGCGGGTTCCGGTCGAAGTCCGGATCGAAGAACGTGACTCCGACGCCGGCGGTGAGGAAAGGCGTTA
>DATADT010000525.1:0-2415 GCA_036258355.1 Burkholderiales bacterium | reverse complement strand
CGAGCTTTTCTTCGTTCATGCGACCATTCTAACCATGGAGACCAATTTCCTCGGGCAGGCGCTCATCTACCTCGCCGCCGGCGTGATCGCGGTTCCGCTCTTCAAGCGGCTCGGCCTCGGCTCGGTGCTCGGCTATCTCGCTGCCGGCATGGCGATCGGGCCCTGGGGGCTCGCGCTCATCCGCGATCCGCAGACGGTGCTGCATTTCGCCGAGTTCGGCGTGGTGATGCTGCTTTTTCTCATCGGCCTCGAGCTCGACCCGCGGCGGCTCTGGACGCTGCGCCGGCCGATCCTCGGCATGGGATCGGTCCAGGTGCTCGTGACAGCGGCCGCGGCCGCCGCGATCGCGGCTGCGCTCGGACAGCCGCTCGCGGTGGCGCTCGTCGCCGGCATGGGGATCGCGATGTCCTCGACCGCGATCGCGCTCGCCACGCTGCAGGAGCGGAGCATGCTCGGCACGCCCGGCGGCCAGGCCGGCTTCTCGGTTCTGCTTTTCCAGGACCTCGCAGTGATTCCGTTGTTGCTTGGGGTCGGCCTGCTTTCCGAAGGCGAGCGCGCGCTCGACTGGCGCGCCGCCGCGCTCGGCGTCGCGCTGATCGCAGCGCTCATCACCGGCGGGCGCTTGCTCTTGCGGCCGGCGCTGCGCGTCATCGCCGGGACCCGGCTGCGCGAAGTGTTCGTCGCCGCGGCGCTGCTCCTCGTGATCGGCATCGCGCTTCTCATGCAGGCCGTGGGCCTGTCGATGGCGCTCGGCGCGTTCCTCGCCGGCGTGATCCTCGCCGACAGCGAGTACCGCCAGGAGCTCGAGGTGGACATCGAGCCGTTCAAGGGGCTGCTGCTCGGGCTGTTTTTCATCGCCATCGGAATGTCGGTGGACCTGGGCCTCTTCGCGCGCGCGCCGCTCGTCGTGCTCGCTGTCGCCTTGGGCATCGTGGCTCTCAAGGGGGCGATCCTCTTTCCGGTGGCGAACCTCTTCGGCTACTGCGGGCGCGCCGACGCCGGGCTCTTCGCGGTGGCGCTCTCGCAGGTGGGTGAGTTCGCGTTCGTGCTGTTCGCCGCCGCCGGGCCCTTGTTGCCGCCGGCGACGTTATCGCTCCTGAACGCCGCGGTCGCGGTCTCGATGCTGACCACGCCGCTTCTCTTCCTCGCCTACGACAAGCTGCTCGCGCGCCGGCTCGAGCCCGCGGAGGCCGACGTGGTCGACGAAGGCAACCCGGTGATCATCGCCGGCTTCGGCCGCTTCGGGCAGGTGGTGTCGCGCGTGCTGAACGGGCTGCGCATCCGGACGACCCTCATCGACCACGACCCGAACCAGGTCGAGCTCGTGCGGCGCTTCGGCAACCCGGCGTATTATGGCGACGCGACGCGCCTCGACGTGCTCGAGCGCGCCGGCCTCGCGCGCGCGCGGCTGCTTGTCGTCGCGCTCGACAACGGCGGGGCGGCGCTGCGCATCGTGCAGCAGGTGCGCCGCCGTTATCCCCACCTCGCCGTCATCGCGCGCGCGCACAGCCGCACCGACGCCTACGACTACATGGACCTCGGCGTGCCCGCGGTGCGCGAGACCTTCGGCTCGGCGCTCGACGCCGCCGAGCTCGCGCTGCGCTCGCTCGGCCACGGCCCGGCCGCCGCGCGCCGCGTCGTCACGCAGTTCAGGCGCCACGACCAGGAGATGATGGAGCTTCAGGCGCCGCACCGCGGCGAAGTGAAGCAGTTGATCGCGCTCAGCCAGCAGGGGCGTAGCGATCTCGAAAAGCTGTTGACTGCGGAGATCGAGCGCCGCGCTTGACTGTTCGCGCGGTTTTTGGCGTAACATGCCTTCGATGCCGCGTAGGAAGAAGAGCGATCTGACCAAATCGGTTTCGGCACCCGCGCTGCCGCCAGACGAGCCGATCGACGACCAGCCGATCCAGAGCCGCATCTTCAAGAGGCCCGACGGCTACTACTGGGACGCGAAAGGGAGGGACGCGCGCGGCCCGTTCGCGACGCGCGCCGAAGCCGAGGCCGATCTCCTCGCCGGCGGCACCGCGCCGCTCGACTTCGAGCCCGAGGACTCGCTGCAGGAAGCCGAGTCCGAGCTCGGCATCTCGGAGTGGATCGACCCCGACACCGGCGGGCCGGCGGAGGACAGCATCCCCCGTCTCGAGGATCACTAGGCCGCCGCTTATTCTCTAGGGAACGTCTGAAGAAGTCGCCCCCGCGAAGGCGGGGGCCAGTTCTTATTTCTGAAAATCATGGGTTCCCGCCCCCGACTGAAGCATTCGGGGGTGACGTTCTTTCGCGGGAACGACCACTTGCCGCTTTTTCAGAGTTTCCCTAGCTGTTCTTCGCCACATCGTCGAACAGGCGGTTGAGGGCCTCCGGGTCGACGGGCTTTGTCAGGTGATAATCGAAGCCCGCTTCCATGGCGCGCGTGCG
>DATADT010000524.1:0-5943 GCA_036258355.1 Burkholderiales bacterium | reverse complement strand
CGGCGGCAAGACCATCATCCTCGCGCGCTTCGTGCCGATCGTGCGCACTTACGTCCCGTTCGTGGCCGGCGTCGGCACGATGCCCTATCTGCGCTACCTGACGTTCTGCGTGCTGGGCGCGCTGATCTGGGTCGTGTCGCTGTGCCTGCTCGGCTACTGGTTCGGCAACCAGCCGATCGTCAAGAACAACCTGACGGTCGTGATCCTTCTGATCGTGGCGATCTCGGTGTCGCCGGGATTTTTCGCCTGGCTGCGTTCGCGCCGCCAGGCGCGCGCTCTTCCGCCGATCTAGCGGCCATGCCATCTGTGTTCGTCCTCGTCGGGCTTCTCGCCTTCGGGGCGGCATCATGGGCGCAGGGCTTCCCGGAACCGCGGACGGTCCGCCTGAACCACCGCGTGCAGGTCCTCCTCGGGCCGGTTCAGCACGCGAACCCGCTGAACCAGGGCTACATGATCAATTCGACCGTAATCGTGGGAGACAAGGGGGTGATCCTGGTCGACCCCGGCGGTACGGCTGAGGTCGGCCGGCACATCGCAGGCGCCGTGCGGCGAATCACCGACAAGCGGGTGACCCACGTCGTCAATACGCATCATCACGGCGATCACTACCTCGGCAACGTGGCCTTCGAAGGCGCCACGTTCATCAGCTCGGAGATGTGCCGCAGGATGGTGCTGGAAACCGGTGCGGAGTGGGTGCGGATGATGGAGCAGGCTGTCGGGCACTCGCTTCCGGGCACCCGGCCGATACCGGCGTCGGTGACCTATGCCGAGGGGACACGGACGGAGACGCTCATACAAGGGGTGCGACTCGTGTTCTGGGTTCCCCGCGGATCGCATACGGCCGGCGACCTCATGGTCTATCTACCCGATGACAAGGTGCTGATCGCGGGTGACGTGCTCGTGAACCGGGTCGTGCCCACGCTGCAGGACGGATTCCTCAAGAACTGGATCGGCACGCTCGACGAGCTGCTGGCGCTCGACGCGACGCATTTCGTCCCCGGCCATGGAGACATCATGGCCGCTGACGACGTCGTTTCTCTGCGCGATTCCATGGTCCGCTTCTACAGCGGCGTTAAGCAGGGCTTCCGCAGCGGTCTAAGCGAAGAAAAGATCCGCAACTCGCTCGATCTTTCTATGTGGAATAAACTCGAGCGAGCCTACGTCATCGGCCGGAACGTGAATCGCGCATACCTCGAAGTCGAAGCAGACAGCTTCGACGAATGAGTTGAGTCGGTTTCTCTTGTGGTTACACGCAGAAACTTCATGGGCGCCATCGCGCTCGGGGGGCTGGCAACCCAGCTCGCCGGCGCCCAGCAATCGAAACCCGCGCGCATTGGACTACTGCGAACCACCTCGCCTGATGTTCGCGACCCCGGAGCCGACGGCTTGCGGTCCGGCCTTCGCGAGCTGGGTTACATCGAAGGGCAGAATATCCAGATCGAGTATCGATGGGCCGAGGGCCGGCCCGACCGCGTGCCGGACCTCGCTGCGGATCTCGTGCGTCTCAACGTCGCTGTAATCGTGACAGGCGGCGAGCAGGCAGTTCTCGCGGTGAAACGAGCGACGAGCACGATCCAGATCGTCATGGGAGCCAGCAACGACGCAGTGCAGGCGGGCCTGGTCGCCAGTTTGGCGCGACCCGGCGGCAATGTGACCGGGATGACGATTCTCTCCCCGGACCTGAGTCGCAAGAGGTTGCAACTGCTTGCGGAAGCATTGCCCGGCATTTCTCGCGTCGCGGTGCTTTCCAATCCCGCCTATCCAGGCACGGAGCTGGAATTGAAGGAGACGCTCAGCGCGGCGAAAAGCCTCGGCCTTGCCTTGCACAATATCGAAGTGCGCAGCGAGGCGCAGCTTGCGCCCGCGCTTGAAGCTGCCCGCGCGCGAGCCGATGCACTTCTACCTCTTGGCGATCCGTTCTTTACCGCACACCGCGTGCAGATCGCCCGTCTCGCGCTGAAGCACCGGCTCCCTGGCGTGTTCTACTGGAAGGAATTCGCCGAGGCCGGCGGGCTCATGTCCTACGGGCCGAACTTACGCGAAATGTATCGGCGCGCGGCGTGGCATGTCGACCGCATCCTGAAGGGCGCCACGCCCGCCGAGCTGCCTGGAGAGCAGCCAACGAGGTACGAGTTCACGATCAATCTGGCGACGGCGAAGGCTCTCGACCTTGCCATCGCGCAATCGGTCCTGGTCCGGGCCGATTCGGTGATCCGATAGCTAGAAGCTGGCCCTCTGGAGCACAGGCGGCGATGGAGCCGCGGTCACCGGCCCGACCGGCCGCGGGGGGTGCTTGGCGACGTACTCCCGGATGCCCTCGAGGATCGCGCGCGCGAGCTTGTCCTGGTAGGCATCGTCGGTGAGCCGGCGCTCTTCGTCGGGGTTCGAGATGAAAGCCGTCTCGACAAGGATGGAAGGCACGTCGTGCGCGGTAAGCACCGCGAAGCTCGCCTGCTCGACAGAGGGCTTGTGCAGGTCGTTCACGGCGCCCAGGCGCTTGAGCACCGAATTGCCAAGGCGCAAGCTGTGGTCGATGGTCGCCGTCTGCGAGAGATCGACGATCGTGCGCTTGACGTGGTCGTCTTTCTTGGTGAGCGCGACGCCGCCGACGAGATCCGACTCGTTCTCCTGGTTCGCGAGGATGCGCGCCATTTCGGACGTGGCGCGGCGGTCGGAGAGCGCGAACACCGACGAGCCTCGCACGTTGGGACGCTTGAAAGCATCGGCGTGGATCGAGACCAGTAGATCGGCCTTCACTGCGCGGGCTTTGTCCACTCGCGTGCCGAGCGGCAGGAAATAGTCGCCGTCTCGCGTAAGGAGCGCGCGCATGCTAGGCTCGGCGTCGACCAGCTTCTTCAGCCGCCGCGCGATGTTCAGGGTGATGTCCTTTTCGCGCGAGCCGCGGCGGCCGATAGCCCCCGGGTCCTCGCCGCCGTGGCCGGCGTCGATGACGATGGTGGCGAGGCGCGCGTCGCCGGGCTTGGCCGGCCGTTGCGGCCGCTTTTGCGATTCCTCGATGAGCACGGCGACCGGATCGACCGCGACGAGCGGGTAGATATCGACCACCAGCCGATGGCCATAATCGGCAATCGGCGGCAGGTTGAAGATCTGGGGCTTGACGTCGGCCTTGAGATCCAGCACGACCCGGACGACGCCCGGGCGGTTGCGCGCCACGCGCAAGGCCCGGATATAAGGATCGTCCGCGCTGACCTTGCCGCTCAGCTCGGCGAGCGCCGGCGAGAGGTCGTTAGTCTGCAGGTCCAGCACCAGGCGCTCGGGACCCTTGACGCGGAAGATCGTGTACTGGATCTCTTCTTTCGATTCGAACGTAAGGCGCGTGTAGTCGCGCGCCGGCCAGATGCGCGTGGAGAGGACCTGGGCTTCGGCGCTTCCTAGGAAAAGCGCAAGGACGAGAGCCAGGCCTCGCCCGCCGGCGAGCGCGCTTCGAGGCGCGCCCGGCGCGCTTCCCCGTTGAACTCGAGCCTGATGTGCAGGTCCGGGGCCGAAAGCAGGTCCCCGGCCTTCTCGGGCCATTCGACCACGCAGAGCGAGCCGGGGTTGAAGTGCTCCCGGAAGCCCGAGTTCAGCCATTCCGACCGATCCTTGAACCGAAAGAAATCAAAGTGATATAAGTCTAAGCTCGAAAAGCTGTAGGGTTCAACCAGGGCGTACGTTGGACTCTTGGCCCGCCCCGAATATCCCAGCCCCCGCAGCAGGCCCCTAACGAGCGTAGTCTTGCCGGCCCCGAGGTCTCCAGAGATGAAGAGCACGGTTCCAGGTGCCGCGCCGGCGGCCAGCGCCTCCCCGAGGCGCAACGTCGCCGCAGCGTCGGGCAGCCTAAGCTCGAGCATCAAGCGATGGGGACGGGAGCTCGGCTTTCAGGCGGTCGGAATCGCGGACGCCGACCTGTCCGCGGCCGAGCCGCGGCTCCTCGAATGGCTGGGACGGGGCTGGCATGGCGAGATGGAGTATATGGCGCGCCACGGATCGCTCCGCGCGCGCCCGGCGGAGCTCAAGCCGGGGACGCTGCGCGTCATCTCGTGTCGCATGGACTACCTGAATGACGGGCGAAAAGAGCTGTCATCGCGCTCGGAATTTGCTTTTGTAGCGCGATACGCCCGCGGTCGCGACTATCACAAGGTGCTGCGCGAGCGGCTGCAGAAGCTCTGCGACCGCATCGCGGCCGAGATCGGCGAGTTCGGCTACCGCGTCTTCTCCGACTCCGCCCCGGTAATGGAAGTAGAGCTCGCCGCTCGCGCGGGCATCGGCTGGCGGGGAAAGCACACGCTGCTTCTCAGCCGGGACGCCGGCTCGTGGTTCTTTCTCGGGGAAATCTACTGTGATATTCCACTACCGGTAGATGATCCCGAAAAAAACTATTGCGGAACCTGTGAACGCTGCATCGACGTCTGCCCGACGCAGGCCATCCGCGGACCCTACCAGATCGATGCGCGGCGCTGCATTTCCTACCTCACCATCGAGCACAAGAGCGCGATTCCGGAGGAGTTGCGGCCACTCATCGGCAACCGCGTGTACGGCTGCGACGATTGCCAACTGGTCTGTCCGTGGAACCGATTTGCCAAGCTCAGCGTGGAAAAGGACTTCCAAGTTCGAAACCGGCTGGACAACGCCACGCTGGTCGAGCTTTTCGGCTGGACGGAGTCCCAATTCGACGAGCGCCTGCGCGGCTCGCCGATCCGGCGAATCGGCTACGAGCGCTGGCTGCGTAACCTCGCGGTGGGCTTGGGAAACGCGCCAAGCTCTCCTCAAGTCGTAAATGCCCTGTCTAGAAAGAAAGACCATCCATCGGCGCTAGTCAGGGAGCACGTACGTTGGGCACTCTCGCGCCATGCAAGCCTGGCAGCCTGACCGCCTGCTCCGCGGCTTCGAGGCGCTTGAGCTGGAGTTTCCGGACGACTACGAAGGCCGGGTGCTTGCGACGCTCGTGCGCCTGCCCGCGGGCGCGGCGCCGCGCGGCGCGGTGTTGTGGCTGCACGGCTTTGTCGACTACTTTTTCCAGCGCCACGTGGCCGAGCGCTTCGCAATGGAAGGCTATGCGTTCTACGCCCTCGACCTGCGCAAGCACGGCCGCTCGCTGCGGCCTCACCAGCATCCGAATTTCTGCAAGAGCTTCGCCGAGTACTACCCGGATATCACGCGCTCGATCGACGCCATCGGCGAGCGGGTGCTGCTCGCCGGGCATTCGACCGGCGGCCTCATCACCGCGCTCTATGCGCACGAAGGCCCGCATCGCGCCCGTGTACAGGCTCTCTGGCTGAACAGCCCGTTCTTCGACTGGAAGCTGCCCGACTGGCGAAAGGCGCAAATCCACATGGCGGCGGCCTTCGGCCGCTTCTTTCCTTTCCTGAACGATCGGAAGGCGCTACTACGCGACTACGGCCAGGGGCTGGTCGACGAGGGATGGGAGTTCGATACCACGCTCAAGCCGATAGAGGGCTTTCCGGTGTATTACGGGTGGCTCGGTGCCATCGGCGATGCCCACGAGAAAGTGCGCCGCGGGCTCGACGTACGCTGCCCCGTGCTCTCCATGCATTCCGACGAAGCGGACATGGTCCTCGACTGGCGGCATATCGCGCGGTGGTCGCGCACGCTCGGCCCGGACGTCACGGTGCTCGCGTTCCCCGGCGCCCAGCACGATGTCACGCTGTCGCGGCCGGAGATCCGCGAGGAAGTCTTCAGGCAGCTCTTCGCCTGGGCGGAACGAGCCGTAATGTCGCCAGCGTAGCGGCGGCCCAGGCGACGTAAGCCGCGGTGAAGACCCATTCCGGCGCGTCGTAGTAGAGGAAGTAGCGCACCCAGCGGCCGACGAACGACTCGGCGCGCGCGCCGCCGCGCAGCATGTCTTCCCAGACGGTGAGCGGGCACACCACGCCGAGCAGCGCCTCGGCGGCGACGAAAGCGATCGCGCCGAGATGCAGGTAG
>DATADT010000523.1:0-2383 GCA_036258355.1 Burkholderiales bacterium | reverse complement strand
CGGCTCGACGATCGCCACCGAGGCTTCCGCGTGCTCCATGCGGTACTCGAGCGCGTCGGGCCCGAAGAGATGGGAGAGCGGCAGCGCGATCGCGCCCATCTGGAACACCGCGATGTAGGCGATCGCGGTCTCGGGCCGCTGCGGCAGGATGATCGCGACCCGGTCGCCGCGCTTCACGCCGAGCGCGGCGAGCGCGTTCGACAGGCGGTTCGCCGCCTGCTGGATGTCCCAGAACGAATACGCCGCGGTGGCGCCCGACTCGTCCTCCCAGTAGAGCGCGAAGCGCGCCCGGTCGCCGGCCCACTTGCCGCAGCACGCGTGCGCCATGTTGTAGCGCTCGGGGACGTCCCAGCGGAAGCTCCGGTAGAGCTCCTCGTAGCGGTCGAGCATGCGGGGATTCTATACTTCGGCCATGGCGGCCGAGGCGATGGTCTTCGATGCGTACGGCACGCTTTACGACGTGCACTCGGTCGCCGCGCGCTGCGAGGCCTTCTGGCCCGGCAAAGGCACGCAGCTCTCGCAGCTCTGGCGCACCAAGCAGCTCGAGTACACGTGGCAGCGCAGCCTGATGCAGCGCTACGCGCCGTTTTCTACGGTAACGCGCGAGGCGCTCGCGTACGCCTGCGAGGCGCTCGGCCTGGAGCTCGACCGAGCCCGCGAAGAGTCCCTCATGCAGGAGTACCGAAGGCTCGCGATCTACCCTGATGTTGAGGAGACGCTGACAAAACTCAAATCGCGCAAACAGGCGATTCTCTCCAACGGTTCCCCGGACATGCTGCTGCCGCTGGTCGAGCACTCGGGACTGCGGTTCGACGCAGTGATCAGCGTGGACGAGCTGCGAATCTACAAGCCGTCCCCACAGGTCTACGAGCTCGCGGTGAAAAAGCTTCTGACGGAGAGAAGCAGAATCGGCTTCGTGTCCTCCAATTGCTGGGACGCGCTGGGCGCCAAGTCCTACGGCTTCAAGGTGTACTGGATCAACCGTGCAGGTGCGCCGGCGGACCGGCTCGGGTTCACGCCGGACGCGATCCTCGGTTCGCTGAATGAAGTTCTGCAGTAACTGCGGCTCGCCGGTGGTGAAGCGCGTGCCGCCGGGGGACACGCTGGCGCGCTGGGTCTGCGACCACTGCGGCGAGATCCATTACCAGAATCCGCGCCTGGTCGTCGGCTCGATCCCGGAGTACGAGGGCAAGCTCCTTCTCTGCCGTCGCGCGATCGAGCCGCGCTACGGCTACTGGACACTGCCCGCGGGGTTCATGGAGAACGACGAGACCACGGCGCAGGCGGCGCTGCGCGAGACGCTGGAGGAGGCGGGGGCCCGCGTCGAGTTGGAAGCGCCCTTCAGCATGATCTCGGTGCCGCGGGTGAACCAGGTGCATGTCTTCTACCGCGCGCGCGTGCTCGACTTCGGCTTCAAGCCGGGCGAGGAAAGCCTCGAGGTCGCGTTGTGGGAAGAGGCGAAGATTCCGTGGCAGCAGATCGCGTTCCGCACCGTGGCCCTGACGCTCAAGCATTGGTTCGCCGATCGCGGCAACGGCGCTTTCGGGTTCCATGCGGAAGACCTACAATGAAAAATCAATAACAGAGGGGAGGCTGGATGAAGAAATTCCTGCAAGTTCTGCTCCTGGCTGCGTTCTACGCACCTGCAGCGATCGCCCAGGCGCCCGCGGCCGCGCCGAAGATCGACGCCGCGAACACGGCCTGGATGATCACCGCGGCGGTGCTGGTGCTGTTCATGACGCTGCCCGGCCTGGCGCTTTTCTACGCCGGGCTGGTGCGCACGAAGAACGTCCTTTCAGTCCTGATGCAGTGCTTCGCGATCACCTGCGTGGTGACGCTCGCCTGGCTCGTGGTCGGCTACAGCATCGCGTTCGGCGGAGGCAACGCCTGGTGGGGTGGCCTCGGCAAAAGCTTCCTCTCGGGCATCGAGGTGGCGACCGTCAAGGGCAGCATCCCCGAGAGCGTGTTCGCAATGTACCAGCTCACCTTCGCGATCATCACCCCGGCGCTCGTGATCGGCGCCTACGCGGAGCGCGTGCGCTTCGGGCCGATGCTCCTCTTCACCCTGCTCTGGCTGCTCGTCGTGTACTGCCCGGTCGCGCACTGGGTGTGGGGCGACGGCTGGCTGCAGAAGCGCGGCTTGATGGACTTCGCCGGGGGCACCGTGGTGCACCTGAACGCCGGCGTGGCGGCGCTCGTGTGCGCGCTGGTACTCGGGCGGCGCCGCGGCTTTCCCGAGACTGCGATGCCGCCGCACAACATGACCATGGCCGTGACCGGCGCGGCGATGCTGTGGGTCGGCTGGTTCGGCTTCAACGCGGGCAGCGCGCTCGCCGCCGACGGCGCCGCCGGCATGGCGATGCTCGTCACGCACATCGGCGCG
>DATADT010000522.1:0-2075 GCA_036258355.1 Burkholderiales bacterium | reverse complement strand
AAGCCTTCGACGAGCAACAGGTCGCACGGCGACATGCGCTTCACCTGGTCTTCGAACGGCGGCTCGTGCGCGCCGCGCAGCTCGTGCATCAGCACCCAGCGCCGCGACGAGGTGACCAGGATCTCGGAGGCGCCGGCATGGCGGTGGCGATAGGAGTCCTTGCCGGGCTGATCGACGTCGAATGTGTGGTGCGCGTGCTTGATGAGCGAGACGCGCAGCCCGCGCTGCACGAAGCGCGGGATGAGCTGCTCGATCAGCGTGGTCTTGCCGCTTCCCGACCAGCCGGCGAAGCCGAAAACCTTCATTGCCGGCGATTTTAGCCTCCGGCATTGGGGAAAAAGAGCTGTTCTCCGTTGATTCGATAGGCTGCGATGGCATCCTGGCCTTCGCTGGAGATCAGCCAGTAGATGAACGCCTGCCCCATCTCGCGCTTCACGCCGCGATGGCGCGCCGGGTTGACAAGGATCACCCCGTACTGGTTGAAAAGACGCCGGTCGCCTTCCACCAGGATCGCAAGCTCGCCGCGGTTCTTGAACGAGAGCCACGTGCCGCGGTCGGCGAGGATGTAGCCGCTCAGGCCCGAGGCGGTGTTGAACGCGGGCCCCATCCCGGAGCCGGTCTCGCGGTACCAGCCACCTTTCTCCTTTTCGATGTCGATCCCGGCCGCTTTCCAGAGCTCGAGCTCGGCGAAGTGCGTGCCGCTGCGGTCGCCGCGGGACACGAATGCTGCTTTCGACTTGTGGATTCGCTCCAAGGCTTTCACTGCATCCTTCCCGCCGGAGACGCCGGCCGGGTCGGACTTCGGCCCGATGAGGACGAAGTCGTTGTACATGACTTCGTAGCGCCGCACGCCGAAGCCTTCGGCGACGAACTTCTCCTCGAGCGGCCGCGCGTGCACGAACACCACGTCGGCGTCGCCGCGCCTGCCCATGTCGAGCGCCTGCCCGGTGCCGACCGCCACCACGCGCACCTGGATGCCGGTCTTCTCCTCGAAGATGGGCAGCAGGTGCTTGAAGAGGCCGCTCTGCTCGGTCGAGGTGGTCGACGCCACGGTGATGTAGCGCTGCTGGGCATGGCCCGGCAGGGCGAGCGCGAAAAGAAGAAGACTTCTCAGGATCAAGCCCATGGCAGTTCTCCTCTGATGAACGCGGCAGCTTCCGCGGTCTGCGGCTGCGAAAAAAATCGCTCGACCGGCGCGCGCTCGACGACGCGCCCCTGGTGCAGGTAGATCACTTCGTCGCCCAGGCGCCGCGCCTGGCCGAGGTTGTGCGTGGCCATCACGATCTTGGTGCCCGCGGCGTCGAAGGCGCGGATGATGGTCTCGATCTCGCGGGTGGCACTCGGATCGAGGCTCGCGGTGGGCTCGTCGAGGAAGAGAACCTCCGGGTGCAGCGCCCAGGCGCGCGCGAGCGCAAGGCGTTGCTGCTCGCCGCCCGAGAGCACGCGTGCCGGGCGGAGCGCGACGTGGACGAGGCCTACTTCCTCGAGCGCCTCCATCGCATGCTTCTCCGCGTCTTTCACACCCGCGAGCTTCAGCGCATAGACCACATTGGCGAGCGCCGAGCGTCGCAGCATGACCGGGCGCTGAAACACCATTGCGTGCCGCCCGGCGCTTCTCCACACGATGCTTCCCGACGACGGGGTGAGCAGCCCATGCATGAGCCGCATCAACACGCTCTTGCCGGCGCCGTTCGCGCCGAGAATGATTGTACTCGGGCCCGCTTCGATCTCGAGTGAAGCCAGCTTGATGATGTCGCGGAACGAGACCCTGTGGAGCATGAGCGGCAGGATCATCCGTAGCGCCTCTGCGCGGCTTCCTTGACGAGGTGGGCCGCGGTGTTGAGCACGAGCACGATGGCGATCAGCACGAGCCCCAGGCCCAGCGCGAGCGGCAGGTCGCCCTTGGAAGTTTCCAAGGCAATCGCGGTCGTCATGACGCGGGTGACGCCGTCGATGTTGCCGCCGACGATCATCACCGCGCCGACCTCCGCGCTCGCGCGGCCAAGGCCGGCAAGCACCGCGGTGAAGAGCGAATAGCGGATGTCCCAGAGCACGGTGAGCGCGGCGCACAGGCC
>DATADT010000521.1:0-3224 GCA_036258355.1 Burkholderiales bacterium | reverse complement strand
GCAGCCCGGCTGGTTGGGGTTGACGATGCACTCGGCGGCGGGAAGCTCCGCGCCGGGAAGGTGATGGTCGGTGATCAGTGTGGCAATGCCGAGACTGCGTGCGCGCGCCACGCCTTCGACGCTCGCGATGCCGTTGTCCACCGTAATGAGCAGATCCGGCTTTCTCTGCGCGGCAAGATCGACCAGCTCTGGTGAAAGCCCGTAGCCCAGCCTGAAGCGGTCCGGGACGAGGTAGTCGACGTTCGCGCCAAAAGCTTTGAGCGCCCGCATGCCGACCGCGCACGCGGTGGCGCCGTCGGCGTCGTAGTCGGCGATGATGAGCAGGCGCTTCGATTGCCCGATGGCGTCCGCGAGCAGCCTTGCGGCGGCATCGATGCCCTTCAGCGAATCGGGCGGCAGCAAGGCGCCGAGCGGGTAGTCGAGCTCCGCCGGCGAGCGGATGTTCCGGCCGGCGTATACGCGCGCGAGCACCGGGTGCATCCCTGCCTCGAGCAGCGCGCGGCGGCTCGCCTCGACGTAGGGGCGTTCGACGATTCTCATGCGTAGTTCTTGAGCGCTCGCCGCAGCCGCCAGAAGCGCAGCAGGTCGCCGCGGATGGTTTCGAAGCTTACTCCGCTGGCGGCGTCGGGCACGTGCAGCGTCACCATGCCGACGTGCCCGCTGCGCAGCGCGGCGAGAAGCGGGGCAAACCACTCGCGCTCGAGCACTTCCAACTCGTTCTGGACCCTGTCGGCTGCGAGCGCGAGCGGGGCGCGCAGCGCGTCGAGCACCGCGAGATGACGGCCGTCCTGCGCCAGCCGCTCCAGCCATTCGTGCGCCGAGCGCGGCAGCGCGCGCTGGCGTGCATTCGCGAGCCGCGCCGCACCGAGCACCGCCGGATCGTCCGCCGCCACCGACTGCCACGGCGCTAGCGCGCGCGGCGCGGGCCCGGCGCCCCACAGCCAGACGCTGTTCACGGCGGGCTCGCCGCGCGCTTCACGCGCCTCGTTGACCGGGTGCGCATGCAGCACCATCTGTATCTCGGTGAGTAGGGGCGCCGACTGCTTGGGCAGCTCGAGCGCCGTGCCGGCGACATCGAGCGCAGGACGGCTTTCATCGATGCTCGCGAGCCTCGCGCACCAGCGTCGCGGCTGCGACACGGTGAATTCCATGCCCGCGAAGTGGACGTTCAACGCCTCGCACAGCGCGCCTGCTTCCTCGGCGCTCAGAGCAAACGCCTCGGCCGGCACGACGACGAGCTTGTCGTCGATCACGCGCAAGTGCACCGGGTCGGCGCGCACCCACGAGTCCTCGCCGGGATCCTTGCCTTGCGCGGCGAGCGTCAGCGCCCCGGCCGGATAGACGCCTTCGCCGATTTGGAAGGCCTCCTGCACCCACCTCTCCAGCGGCTTCGCCTCTCTCGCGCTGCGACGGCCGCGCGCGAGCAGGAGCTCGAGCCCGGCCAAGCGGCTCGTGCTGCCGCCTGCAAAGAGACCCGGGACCACGAGCTCGCAGTGCATCAAGGCACAAGCGGCACCACGCGGACGCCGCGCTTGCCCAGGTGCCGGGAAAGTATCCGGTAATGGTCGTAGTCGAAGCGCGCGCGCCGCGCCTCGAGCAGCTCGGCGACCTCGGCTTCCGAAGTGGCGGTGCCGAGGTAGCACCAGCGGTCGAGGACATGCACCTCGGTCGCGTCGCGGCTTTCGTCCGCCTCTACCACGCCGAGCGGCCCGCGGTGCGGCCAGTCGGGGCCCTTCAGCGGCGCGAGCGCGGCGGCGAGGCGCGCAAGGTGGGCGTGGATGCTCTCTTTTCCCGCGCAAACACCCGCGCAGCGCCCGATCTGGTGACGAAAACAAGGACCGGGACGAGCAAGCCCACGGTCAACCCCCAGCACTTGAAGACAAAGGCGATGCTCGTCGGCCGCTGCGCGCAACGCCTGGATCGCCGCGCGGCGAGAGCGCCACAGGCCGTACACGAGCGGCAACGTTTCCGCGTCGATGTCCTCTTCGGCGGCGAGCCGCAGCCGCATGCCGTCGAAAGCGAATCCGCACAGCCGCTCGGGGCGCCGCAGCTGGCGGTTGTAGGGCGGGTCGAGCGCCTTGACGAGCTGCGCCTCGCGCAGCAGCGCGCCGAGCTCGCCCGCGGTGCGCTGCCATTCGATGCGCCGCACGCGCGCCGTCCAGCTCGCGCCGGCGATGAAGTGCTGCAGCACCCTCTGTCGCATGGCGCGGCTCTTGCCGATGTAAAGCGGCGCCGCGCCCTCGCCGTAGAAGAGGTACACCCCCGGAGCGTCCGGAATCTCGCCGATCGACGAGGGATCGAGCTGCGGCGGCAGCGTCGGCTGGCGCGCGATCTGCCGTGCGGCCACTTCGACCACTTCATCGCCGTGCTCCTGGGAGGCGACGCGCAAGAACTGCCAAAGCACGGCCGCGTCGGGAAGCGCGCGATGGCGCGCCGCACACTCCAGGCCATGGCGCTCGATCAACGTGTCGAGGTCGTGCCCGGCCGCGCCGGGGTACAGCCGGCGCGAGAGCCTTACGGTGCAAAGCGTCTTCGCTTGATACCGGATGCCGGCGCGCTCGAACTCCCGCCGCAGGAAGCCGTAGTCGAAGCGTGCGTTATGGGCGACGAGCACGCGCCCGGCAAGGCGCTCTTCGAGCTCGCGGGCGATCTGGGCAAAGCGGGGCGCGCTCGCCAACATGTCCTGCGTGATGCCGGTAAGCGCCTGGATCACGCCGGGGATCGGCGTGCCCGGGTTGACGAGAGTGCTCCATTCCCCGGTGAGCGCCCCGCCCTCGGCCTGCAGCACAGCGATTTCGGTAACGCGGTCGGCGGCTGGATCGGCTCCGGTAGTTTCGACGTCGACGATCGCCAGCCGTGCCTGCATGTATATACAGTAGCGCAATTGAACCGCGCAAGCGCGCACCCAGTCCAACAAGCCATGCGCAGAATCACGCTCCTGGCGCTTGCCCTGGCGGCGGGCTGCACGCCGATGCAGTGGCAGAAGGAGAACATGACCGCGGAGCAACTCCGCGCCGACGAGGACGACTGCCGCGAGCGCGCCTGGCACGAGGCGAGCCTGCGCGCTTGGGAATACAACAGCATGTGGGGCCCGGCTTTCGCGCGCGACCCCTATGGGCGCAGCGTGACGGTCTGGCCTAACAGCCCGATGGCCGACCCTTACGGCTACCAGATGCTGGAGGAAAACCGCCTCGCGCAGTTCTGCATGGAAGCCAAGGGCTACA
>DATADT010000520.1:0-5839 GCA_036258355.1 Burkholderiales bacterium | reverse complement strand
GCACGCCAGCCCCAGAGGTCCATGAGCGCGCCCGCGACCAGCGCCGCGGCGGCGAGCCCGAGGTTGCCCCAGAGCCCGTTCCAGCCGAGCGCGCGGCCCATCTTTTCCGGCGAGGCGACCAGCATCGCGATCCCGACCGGGTGGTAGATGGCGGCGAACACTCCGATCAGCGTGAGCCCGGCGCCGATCTGCCACGGCGATTGCGCCACCCCGGTGAGCAGCATGGAGACGCCGATGCCGAAGAAGAACACCGCCATCATCTTGTAGCGGCTCCAGTGGTCGGCGAGCCACCCGGCGGGCAGCGCGAACGCTCCGAACGCGATGAAGCCGCCGAGCGCGAGGGGAAGGAGCTCCGAGTACGGCCGGTTCCACTCGCGGCCGAGCGCGACCACCACCGTGGGAAAGACCAGCATCACAAGATGGTCGAGGAAATGCCCGAGGCTGATGAAGGGCACGAGGGCGCGCCGTTCGCTCATCGGCCGAAGCTTACAGAATAAAATCCACGGCGATGAGCGCCGTTTCGGGAATCGTGCTCGCGGGAGGCCAGGGCCAGCGCATGGGCGGCGTCGACAAGGGGCTGCAGCCCCTGCGCGGCCGGCCGATGATCGAATGGGTGCTCGAGCGCCTCGCGCCGCAGGTCTCGCAGGTCATCGTCAACGCCAACCAGAACATCGAGCGCTACGAAAAGTACGGCCACCGCGTGGTGCGCGACGAGATCGGCGGCTTCGCCGGACCTCTCGCCGGGCTGCACGCCGGCCTCAAGGCCGCGGCGTACCCTTGGGTAATCACCGTGCCTTGTGATTCGCCTTTTCTACCAGACGATCTAGTAAAACGCCTGACCGCGTCTTTGCCAAACCACGATTTGGCTGTTGCCAAAACCGGCGACCAGCCGCACCCGGTGTTCGCGCTCATGAAGCGCGATGTCCGGGAAAGCCTGGAAGCCTTTCTCGCCCAGGGCGGCCGCAAGATCGACGCGTGGTACGCCGCGCTCAAGGTCGTGGAGGTGAGCTTCGACGACGAGGCCGACGCCTTCCGCAACATCAACACGCTGGAAGAGCTGCGCAAGGAATGAGAAGCGGCCCATGAGCATCGCGCAAACCGTCAGCTGCCTCGACGGCTACGATCCCGATGCGCTGCGCGTGGACAAGGCGCGCGAAGCGATCCGAAGCTGCCTTTCGCCCATGACGCATTCCGAGAAGATCTCCGTCCGGGATGCGCTGGGCCGCGTCCTGGCCGAGGACATCGTCCCGCCAATCAACGTCCCGGCGCACGACAACTCGGCGATGGACGGCTATGCAGTGCGCTTCTCCGACCTGGAAAAAAGCGCTTCATTGAAGGAGATCGGAACGGCGCTCGCCGGCAAGCCCTTCCCTGGCAAGCTTGGCGCGGGCGAGTGCGTGCGCATCATGACCGGCGCCGTGATGCCCGACGGCGCCGATACCATCGTGATCCAGGAGATCGTGAAGAAGGACGGCGACCGGATCACCATCCCGCAGAGGCAGAAGAAGGCGCAGAACGTGCGCTATGCCGGCGAGGATCTCGCGAAAGGGCAAGCGGTGCTGCGGCCCGGCCAGCTTCTGCGCCCGGCTGAGCTCGGTCTCATCGCTTCGCTCGGCATCGGGGAAGTAAAGGTCAAGCGCAAGCTGCGCGTGGCTTTCTTCGCCACCGGCGACGAGCTCGCCTCGATCGGCGCGCCGCTCAAGGAAGGCGAGGTCTACGACTCCAACCGCTACACGCTGCACGGAATGCTGTCCCGGCTCGGCGTGGAGCTCATCGACATGGGGGTCGTACGCGACGCGCCGGACGCCCTGGAGCAAGCCTTTCGTCAAGCGTCGGAACGAGCCGACGCCGTGATAACGACCGGAGGAGTCTCCGTAGGGGAAGCAGATTTCGTCAGGCAGCTCATGAGCCGCCTGGGCGAGGTGCTGTTCTGGAAGATCGCCATGCGTCCCGGCCGGCCGATGGCGTTCGGCAAGATCGGCGACGCGTTTCTGTTCGGCCTGCCGGGAAATCCGGTCGCGGTGATGGTCACCTTCTATCAGTTCGTGCGCGATGCGCTGCTCTTCATGTCTGGGCGGGAAGCCGCAGAAATGCCGCTGCTCAAAGCGGCTGCCGCCGAGACCCTGCGCAAGGTGCCGGGGCGGACCGAGTATCAACGCGGGATCCTGTTCAAGGAAGGGGGCGCGTGGAAGGTGCGCACCACCGGCCAGCAGGGCTCGGGAGTGCTGCGCTCGATGTCGGAGGCGAACTGCTTCATCGTCCTCGAGCACGAGCGCGGAGCCGTGAAGTCCGGCGAGCAGGTCGACGTGCAGCTCTTCGAAGGGCTGGCTTGAGGCGCCGTGGCGCTCGTCGTCCTTAGCTCTCTCGCGCTGAAAGGGGTGCTCGAGAAGTCGCGCGCGCAATTCGAGCGCTCGCTCGGCACGCCGCTCGAGCTTCACTTCGGCGCTACGCAGGCGATCCTGCCGCGGCTTTCCGCCGGGTTGCGTGCCGATCTCGTCGTCCTCACGCGCGAGGCGATGGAGAAGCTGCGCAAAGCCGGGCGCGTCACGCAGGTTCGGCATCTCGGCAGTTCGGGCATCGGGGTTGCGGTTCGCGCCGGCGCGCCCAAGCCGGACATCGGATCGGTAGAGGCGCTCAAGCGCTCGCTCGTCGCCGCGCGCTCCGTTGCCCACTCGGAAGTCGGCGCGAGCGGCATCTACTTCGTGGAGCTCCTGGAGAAGCTGGGTATCGCCGGCCAGGTGAAGCGCCTTGTGGTCGAGAACGGGCCGGTGGGGCTCGCGGTTGCAGCGGGCGAGGCGGAAATCGGGGTGCAGCAGCTTTGCGAGCTGGAGCCGGTGCCCGGGATCGACATCGTCGGCCCGCTACCGGCGCCGGTGCAGAAGACCACTCATTTCTCGGCCGGCATCCCGGCCGACGCCGCGAACGCCGCCGGCGCGCGCGCCTTGATGCAGCTGCTGCGGCTCTAGATCGCCATCACGCGCGCGAGCTCGAGCAGGCTCGCGTCCGCGGGCCGCGTGCGCCCGGCGATGTCGGCGAGCGGCGTGGTCACCACATCGGTCTTCACGATGCCGACGAGCATGCCGTGCTTGCCGGCGGCGAGCGTATCGATCGCAGCGGCACCGAGGCGGGTGGCGAGCACGCGGTCGGCGGCGGTCGGCGTGCCGCCGCGCACGACGTGGCCGAGGCGCGTAACGCGAAGGTCGAAGCCGATGAGCGCGCGGTTCGTCTTGTAGTACTCCATCAGCGCGTGCACGCCGCAGCGCGCCTTCTCGGCGATCACGGCGAGCGCGTGGGTCTTGCCGCGCCGGTAGGCATCGCGCAGGCGCTCGGCGACCTGGGCTGGCGTGATGTCGACCTCGGGAATCGCAATCACCTCCGCGCCGCCCGCGATGCCGGAAATGAGCGCGATGTAGCCGCAGTCGCGCCCCATCGTCTCCACCGCGAATGCCCGCTGGTGCGAGGAGGCGGTGGTGCGCAGGCGGTCGATCGCCTCGATCGTGATGTTGATCGCGGTGTCGCAGCCTATGCTCACGTCGTTGCCATAGAGGTCGTTGTCGATGGTGGAGGGCACGCCGACCACCGCGAAGCCTTCGCGCGCGAGGCTGGCCGAGCCCGACTGCGAGCCGTTGCCGCCGATGACCACCAGCGCCTCTGTCCCGTGCTTTTCTAGGTTGAGAAGCGCATGCCTACGGCCCGCGGGCTCGGCGAACTCGGGGCAGCGGGCGCTGCCGAGCACTGTGCCGCCCAGCTGCACGATGCCGCCGACGTCGCGCGCCGCCAACGCCTCGAACTGATCGCCGAGCAGCCCGGCGTACCCGTTGCGCACGCCGAACACCTGCCAGCCGCGCGCAAGCGCCCCACGCGTCACGGCGCGGACCGCCGCATTCATGCCCGGCGCGTCGCCACCGCTCGTGAGAACTGCAATCTTTTTCAACATGCGGATTCTAAAGTCGTATGAAGTCGCGAAGCATGACCCTCGACGAGCTGCGCGAGAACGCGCGCGCCTGCCAGGATTGCCGGCTCTGGGCGAACGCGACGCAAACCGTGTTCGGCGCGGGCGACCCGCATGCCCGCGTGATGCTGGTGGGCGAGCAGCCCGGCGAAGAGGAGGACAAGAAAGGGCTGCCCTTTGTCGGCCCGGCGGGGCGGCTCCTCGACCGCGCGCTCGAGGCGGCGGGCGTCGAGCGCGAGCACATCTATATCACCAACGCGGTCAAGCACTTCAAGTGGCAGCTGCGCGGGAAGCGCCGCCTGCACAAGACTCCCGCGCAGCGCGAGATCGACGCGTGCCATCAGTGGCTGGAAGCCGAAATACAAGCCGTAAAGCCGCATGTGATCGTCGCCCTGGGCGCCACGGCGGCCAAGGCGCTGATCGGTCCGCAGTTCAAGGTCTCGGTCGAGCGCGGACGGTTTGTCGAAAGCCCGCTCGCGCCCTACGTGTTCGCGACTTTTCATCCTTCGGCGCTTCTCCGGCTGAAGGACGAGGAAGAAAAGGAAGCCGCGTTCGAGCAGCTGATAAAGGACCTCAAGCTCATCAGCAAGGCGTTAGAGCGGCCATAGCATGGCGGCGCCGCGCACGCCGCTTGCGTCGCCGTGCGCCGCGCGCACGATGGGCGTGCGCGGGTCCCGGCAGTACACATACTTTTTGAGGAGCGGCGGCACGTTGACGTAGAGGCGCTCGTGCTTCGAAAGGCCACCGCCGACGACGATTACATCCGGGTCCAGGATGTTGATGACGCTGGAGAACGCGCGCGCCAGGCGGTCCTCGTAGCGCGTCATCGCACGTTCCTCGCCCATCTCGTCGCGCTCGCGGTTCTTCGCCGGACCCGAGAGGAACCGCTCGATGCAGCCAAGCCGGCCGCAGTTGCAGCGCGGCCCGGGATACTCCTCTTCCGTCATCCACGGGAGCGGCGTGTGGCCCCATTCGCCGGCGATGCCGTGGCGGCCTTCGACGATGCTCCCGCCAACCACGATGCCGCCGCCGACGCCGGTACCGAGGATCGCGCCGAACACCACGCGTGCGCCGCGCGCCGCGCCGTCGACCGCTTCGGACAGTGCAAAGCAGTTGGCGTCGTTGGCAAAGCGTACTTCCCGCTCGAGGTGCCGCTGCAGGTCGACTTTGAGGGGCTGCTTGTTGAAAGGCGTGTTGTAGGCGTTCTCGACCAGTCCGCTCTCCGGATCCACCAGCCCGGGCATGCCGACGCCGATTGTGCACGGCTCGTCTGCGTCGTGCTCCGCCGCCTTGATCGTCTCGAGAAGCAGCGCGAGCGCGACGTCGTATTCGCGGCTCTTGTAAAACACGCGCCGGCGAAGCCGCTCGCCGCCGTTGGCATCGAGCACCGCGACCGCGATTTTTGTCCCGCCTATGTCAATCCCCAGGCGTAAGGTCATGATTTAGCGCATGTTCAGAGAAGCAATAACGGGACCGGCCACTCGGCTGGCTACACACTACTCAGGTCGATCGGCAAAGGTCCGCGACACCCACGTGATCCATCTGCTGCGCAAGAGCAGCGTCTCGTAAAAGCCGGGGATTTCCCGCGGGCGCTTGGACTAGCCGAGCGGTGCTTGACGCTCAATGCAGCGATCGCTTTGCCTTTGCATGACTGGGGCACAACTCGTCCAGTAGACAAGCAACAACGATATCGACGCATCGCTGGTAGATGTGTTCCGGAAACGCAACCGTGCCTGCCAACCAAGCTTCAATATCCTCGCCGCGCGCTTCCAAATGTGCAGCGAGCCGATCAAGCCCTCCTACGATGTCAGCAGCGCGAAGCACGGTGCGGGCTTCTAGGGGTGACATGGACTACCCTCCTCGGACCACACCCTGCTCCCGCTCTAG
>DATADT010000519.1:0-1707 GCA_036258355.1 Burkholderiales bacterium | reverse complement strand
GCCGCGTGGTCCTGAGTGGAGAAGATGTTGCACGAGGCCCAGCGCACCTCCGCGCCGAGCGCCTTCAGCGTCTCGATCAGCACCGCGGTCTGGATCGTCATGTGGAGCGACCCGGCTATGCGCGCGCCTCTCAGCGGCCGCGCCGTGGCGAACTCCTTGCGGATCGCCATCAGCGCCGGCATCTCGGACTCGGCGATCGCGATCTCCTTGCGCCCCCAGTCGGCGAGCGCAAGGTCGGCGACTTTGAAATCGGTGAATTTCGAATCAATCTTCATGACAATCAGCCTCCCAAAGCAAAAAGCGCCCGCACCGTGTCCAATGCGAGCGCCGTTGAATATTGTTACACGCCTCGCTGAGCCTGATCCCCGCGTACGCGGGGAACGCAACGCTCCTCAGCGAATCGAATTATACCCTGTTCAAGCTTGCGCAATCCCTGCATGCTTGCGCGCATGGCCGCGGTACCGCATGCCTCGCTCTATGCGAGCGTCGTATTCCTGAAGATCCAGGACTTTGCGCGGCGTTCCGCGACCGAGCAGGCGCGCCTGCGGGCGCAGCTGCAGGCGGTGATCGCGGTCACCGCCGCGGAAATCCCCCCTGCCGGGCGCGTCATGCTCGATGCGGCCGACGGCGCGGCCATCGTCGTGCTCGATGATCCGCGCGCGGCGCTGCGCCTCGCGGAGCGCGCGATGACCGCGGTTGCGGTCGGACTGCCGCTCTCCGCGGGACTCGACTACGGCGCTCTGGAGCTCGCCGGGCGCAAGCGCGGTGAAGGCATGACCGGTGACGGCATTGCGGTCGCCGCGGCGGTCGCGGCGTTCGCGCCGCCGGCCCGGGTGCTTGTCTCCCGCGCGTTCCGCGATGCGATGGCCGAGGTGGAGCCCGGCGCCGAAGCGGCGCTCGCGCCCGCCGGCACGTTCAAGGATCCGGGGCTGCGCACGCACGAGGTGTTCGGGCCGAACGAGCGCGCGCCCACCCGCCGCCGCCGGCGCTATAGCGCGATCGCGTTCGTGGTTGCCTTCGCTTTGGTCGGAACCGGAATTGCAGTGCGCTCGTCGACTCCGAACAAGCGGCCGTTCGTGGAGGCGGTGCTCGAGAGGACTGCGCCGTACTGGCACGCTGTTGTACAGCGCGTGAGCTACTGATGACAAAACCGGCGAAGAAGATCGGCCGCTACAAAATCGTCGGCGAGCTCGGCCGGGGCGCGATGGGCGTGGTCTACAAGGCCGAGGACCCGAACCTCGACCGGACCGTGGCCCTGAAGACCATCAGCCTGGAGAAGGACGCCGAGGGGCGCGCCGAGTATCGCAAGCGCTTCATGCTCGAGGCGAAGGCGGCGGGCAAGCTGAGCCACGCAAGCATCGTCACCGTCTACGACTTCGGGGAGCTCGACGGACTCGCCTACATGGCGATGGAGCTCATCGAAGGCACCGACCTGCGCAAGCGCGTGCAGCAGGGCGCGATTCCCCCGATGGAAGCCGTCGAGATTGCCTGCCAGGTCGCGGAGGGACTCGCCTTCGCGCACCAGCGCGGCATTGTGCATCGCGACATCAAGCCGGCCAACATCATGCTGCCCGAGCGCGGGCCGGCGAAGATCACGGACTTCGGCCTCGCGCGCATGCGCCTCGCCGACCACAAGACGAGCACCGGGATTGTGCTCGGCACGCCGCGCTACATGTCGCCCGAGCAGATCTCGGGGCAGCCGGTCGA
>DATADT010000518.1:0-6638 GCA_036258355.1 Burkholderiales bacterium | reverse complement strand
AACGTCCACGCACCGAGGCCACGGGCACACGCTCGCCAAAGGTGCGTCGATGGACGCGATGATGGCGGAGCTCTTCGGCCGTGCGAGCGGCCCGAACCGCGGCAAGGGTGGCTCGATGCACCTCGCCGATTTTTCGGTCGGGATGCTGGGCGCGAACGGCGTCGTCGCCGCCGGCATGCCGATCGCGGTTGGGGCTGCACATGCGTTGAGACTCCAAAAGCGTCCTCATCTCGTTGCTTGCTTCTTCGGCGACGGCGCCGTGAACCGCGGCCCGTTTCTCGAGGCGCTCAACTGGGCCGCGATCCACGCACTGCCGGTGCTCTTCGTCTGCGAGGACAACCGCTGGTCGGCTACCACGCCCACCGACAGGATGACTGCCGGCGAGGGCGCGCTTGCCCGCGCCGAAGCGATCGGCGTGCCGGGAGAGCGCGTCGATGGAAACGATGTATTCGCGGTCGATTCAGCCTGTTCGAAACTCGTAAGAGAAATCCGGAGCGATAGAGGCCCAAGGTTCCTACACGCGGTGACCTACCGCTTCAAGGGCCATGTCTCGGTGGACGCGGCGGCGTATCGCGACGGCGCCGAGGTCTCGAAGGCGCTGGAAAACGATCCGCTCCTGCTCGCGGAAAAGAGCATTCCGGAATCCGAGGCGAGGGCAATCCGGCGGGAAGCCGAGGAGGAAGTGCGGCGTGCTGTCGCCGCGGCCGCGGCCGCCCCTTGGCCCGAGCCGGGCGACGCCTACCGCGACGTGCAGGACACCGGGAGCGGCCAGTGGCGTTGATGAACTATGCCGAGGCTGCACGCCTCGCGGTTCGAGCCTGCATGGCGAAGGATTCGCGCGTCGTCGTAGTCGGCGAAGACGTAGGCCGCGGCGGCATCTTCCAGCAGTACAAGGGCCTGCAGCAGGAGTTCGGCGCCGCTCGCGTGGTCGACACGCCGATCTCGGAGGCGACGATCCTCGGCGCCGGCGTCGGCATGGCGCTCGCGGGCCTGAAGCCGGTGGTCGAGATGCGGGTCGTGGATTTCGCGCTCTGCGCGATGGACGAGATCGTCAACCAGGCCGCGAAGGCGCGCTACATGTTCGGCGGGCAAGGGCGCGTGCCGCTCGTGGCGCGCCTGCCGGTCGGCCTGTGGAGTGGCTCGGCGGCGCAGCACTCGCAGAGCCTCGAATCCTGGTTCGCGCACGTGCCGGGCCTGGTGGTGGTTACGCCGGCGACGCCGCAGGACAACTACTCGCTGCTACGCGCCGCGATCGACTGCGGCGATCCGGTCGTCTACATGGAGCATAAGGAGCTTTGGGGGTTGCGGGCCGAGGTCGCGCAGGAAAAGACTCCTCTTGGAAAAGCCAGAGTCGTGCGGGAAGGAAAGGACGTGACGCTCGTTACATGGTCGCGCACGGTACACGCGGCGCTCGAAGCGGCACAGAAGGCGAGGCAGTCGGTCGAGGTGATCGATCTGCGGACACTCTGGCCCTGGGATCGCGAAAGCGTCTTTGCCTCCGTTAGAAAGACGAAAAAGCTTCTCGTCGTCCACGAAGCGGTGCAGGCCGCAGGCTTCGGCGCAGAGATCGCCGCCACGGTGGCCGAGGAGCTGCAGGTGCCCGTGAAGCGCCTGGGCGCGCCGCGCATCCCGGTGGGCTACTCGAAGCCGCTCGAGGACGAGGCGCGCATCACGGCGCAGAGGATCGGAGCGTTACTCGAGTAGCCCCGCCTTGCGCGGCAGCCAGAGGATGATCTCGGGGAACGCGAGGCACAGCAGGAGCCCGAGGATCTGGATGGCGACGAACGGCCACATGCCGCGATAGACGTCGCTCATGGTGACGCCGGCGGGCACGGTACCCTTCAGGTAGAAGAGCGTGGCGCCGAAGGGCGGCGTCATGAAGGAGGTCTGCAGGTTTACCGCGACGAGCGTTCCGAACCAGCACATGAAGAAGCCGGGGTTGCCGAGGTGGTCGGCGAAGTCGAGCTTGCCCAGGATCGGGGTGAACACCGGCAGCACGATCAGGCAGATCTCGATCCACTCGAACGGGAAGCCGAGCAGGAAGATCAGCACCATGACGAAGCCGAGGATCTCCCACTTGGTGTCGATGCCGAACTTCGCCAGCGTTGCCATCATCAGGTCGTCGCCGCCTAGCGCGCGGAACACGTAGGAGAACCCGGTCGCGCCGAGGAACAGCATGAACACCATCGCGTTCGCCTTGCAGGCGTCGCGGATCGCGTCGCGCAGCATGTCGAGCTTGAGCCGGCCGTTCAGCCAGGCGATCGCGAGCGACCCGAGCACCCCGATCCCGGAGCTCTCGGTGGCGGTGGCCCAGCCGGCGAAGATCGAGCCGAGCACGATCACCATCAGGAAGGTCATCGGCGCAAGCCCGTGCCACATCTCGCGCCAGAACTCGCCGCGCGTCTGCGGGCCGTAGCCTTCTGGGATCTTCGGCGCCCACTGCGGCTTCACCACCGCGATGACCAGGATGTAGACGAGGTAGAGGCCCGAGAGCAGCAGCCCCGGCATCACCGCGGCGGCGAACAGCGCGCCCGCCGACATGGCGAGCATCTCGGCCATCACCACCAGCATGATCGCCGGCGGGATCAGGATGCCGAGGGTGCCGGCCGAGGCCACCGTGCCGAGCGCGAGCTCCTTGTTGTAGCCCGCGGCGAGGAGCTGCGGCAGCGCGATCACCGAGAGCAGGACGACCGCGGCACCCACGACTCCGATCGGCGCCGCGAGGATGGTGCCCATCACCATCACCGCGACCGCCAGCCCGCCCGGTACGCGCTTCAGCAGGATCTCGGTCGCGCCGAGCATGTCCTTGGCCGAGCCGCTCCTCTGCAGGATCGAGCCCATGAAGATGAACATCGGGATCGACACCAGCACCGGGTCGGCCGCCACGCCGCCCCACATGCGCAGGATGATGTTGGACATGCCGATGAACGGGAACACGTCCGCGGCCCAGCCGATGACGGCGAAAACCAGCGCGGTGCCGCCGAGCACGAACGCCACCGGATAGCCGCAGAAGATGACGAAGAACATCACGACGAACATCACCAGCGCCAGGTTGTCGATGAACCAGGTCATCTAGACCTGAGAGACCGAGCTGCCGATGTTCAGCTGCGCCTCCTGCTTGTAGAACAGATAGGCGACGAGGCGCAGCAGCACGCTGAGGATGCCGAGGAACAGCAGCCAGAACCCGGCGTACAGGATGCCCTTGATGAGCCAGCGCCACTCCAGCCCGAGCGCGGAGTCCGAGCGCTCGTTGAACACCCAGGCGGTCTTCAAGAAATCCCAGCCGTACCAGAGCAGCACCGCGGTATAGGGCAGGGCGAAGACCAGGCAGCCGGCAAGCTCGACCCAGGCCTTCGCCCTGAAGCCGAGCTGTTCGGTGTACGAGTCGACGCGCGGATGCGCGTTGACGCAGTAGTTGAAGCCCATCCAGAGCGAGAAGATGGTGGTGTGAAGGTGCCACTCCATCTCCTGGAACTTGGTGTACGGGAAGCCGACGACGCCGAACTTGCGGAACGTGACGTCCACGCAGGTGACCGCCATCAGCACGATCAGCAGCCACCCGGACGCGTCGGCGACGCGCTCCAGCAAGCGATGGAGCGCGTCGGCCGTCTTGAGCAGCACTTCTTACTTCAGGTAGCCGTGGTCACGCCAGATCGCGTAGTCGGCGCGGAACTTGGCGTACGAGTCGAACACGCGCTTGAACTGCGGGTTCTTGCCGGACTCCTCCGCGATGACCTCGTTCCATGCCTTCTCGATCGCCGCCATGATCTCGGGCGACCAGCGCATGATCTTCACGCCGTGCTTGTCGCGCATCTCGGCCATCGCGCGCCACTGAGTGGCCTCGCCCTCGGCGATCACGTCCTTGGTGAGATCGCCGCACGCCGACTCGATCATTGCCTTGTGCTGCTCGGAGAGCGATTTCCACTTGTTCGCGTTGATGTAGAACTCGAGGAAGGTGGCCTGCTGGTGCCAGCCGGGGAAGTAGTAGAACTTGGCCACCTGGTAGAAGCCGAACTTCTGGTCCATCGACGGCAGCGAGAACTCGGTGGCGTCGATCGTGCCGAGCTGCAGCGCCTGGAAGATGTCGCCGGGGGCGAGGAGCTGGGTGGCGACCCCGAGCTTGTTCATGGCGCGCGCGCCCAGGCCGAAGAAGCGCATCTTGAGCCCCTTCAGGTCCTCGACCGACTTGATCTCGCGCCGGAACCAGCCCGAGGCCTCGGGCGGAATGATGGCGCAGGGGATGTTGTAGACGCCGTGCTTGCCGAACATCTCGCGCGAGAGCTGCAGGCCACCGCCGTGGTGGATCCAGGCGAGGTACTCCGGGATGCCGGGGCCGAACGGCACCGAGGCGAACATGTTGAAGGCGGTGTCGGTGGCGGCGAAGAAGCCGGCGTTCGACCACGCGGCGTCGACCGAGCCCTGGCCGGTCGCCTGGATCGCCTGCAGCGCGGGCACCAGCGCGCCGGGCTCGTTCACCCGCAGCTCGAGCGTGCCGCCCGAGAGACGGTTCAACTTCTGAGAGAGCTTAACGGGCGCTTCGCCGATCAGCGTCAGGCTGGTCGGGAACGCGCTGGCGAGATTGATGCGGACCTTCTGCTGCGCCTGCGCCGGCGCCGAAAGCGCGAGCGCGACTGCCGCCGCGGCGGCGATGAAACCTCGATTCATGCTTCCCCCTCTCCGCTCCAGTGTAGGTGCCTGCGGTGCCGACAATAGGACAGGATTTGATCTAGGACAACTCCGGAACCCCGGCCTCGTTGCACATTCCACGTCAGGAACATCGAATAAGCAAGTGGAAACCATTTCGACCGACGTGGCGATCGTCGGCGCCGGCGGCGCTGGGTTGCGTGCCGCCCTCGCGCTGGCCGAGGCCGCGCCCAAGCTGCGCATCGCTCTCGTCTCCAAGGTCTATCCCATGCGCAGCCACACCTGCGCCGCCGAGGGCGGCGCCGCGGGGGTGATCAAGTCGGACGACAGCCTGGCGCAGCACTTCGACGACACCGTCGGCGGGGGCGACTGGCTGTGCGACCAGGACGCGGTGGACTACTTCATCGCGGAAGCGCCGAAGGAGCTTCTGCAGCTCGAGCGCTGGGGCTGCCCCTGGAGCCGCGAGCCCGACGGCTCGGTGGCGGTGCGCCCGTTCGGCGGCATGAAGCTCATGCGCACCTGGTTCGCCGCCGACAAGTCGGGCTTCCACATCCTGCATACGCTGTTCCAGACTTCGCTCAAGTACCCTTCGATCCAGCGCTTCGACGAGTACTACGCGACCGACCTCCTGGTCGAGGACGGGCGCTGCCGCGGCCTGACCGCGATCGAGATGCGAAGCGGGCAGATGCGGCGCTTCGATGCCGCCGCGGTGATCCTCGCGGGCGGCGGGGCGGGGCGCATGTTCCCCTTCACCACCAACGGCGCGATCAAGACCGGCGACGCCATGGCCCTGGCCTACCGCGCCGGCGTGCCGCTCAAGGACATGGAGTTCGTGCAGTACCACCCCACCGGCCTGCCCAGCACCGGCACACTTCTGACCGAAGCCTGCCGGGGCGAAGGCGGCGTGCTGCTCAACAAGCACGGCCGCCGCTTCCTGCAGGATTACGGCATGGGACCGGAGACGCCGCTTGGCCGTCCGGTGTTCAAGACGATGGAGCTCGGGCCGCGCGACCGCGTGAGCCAGGCGTTCTGGCACGAACAGAAGAAAGGCAACGCGGTGAGCACGCGCTGGGGCGACGCGATGCTCCTCGACATGCGCCACCTGGGCGAGAAGACGATCAACGAGCGGCTGCCGCTGGTGCGCGACATGTCCATCAGCTACATGGGGGTCGACCCGGTCAGCGATCCCGTACCGGTGCGCCCGGTCGTGCATTACATGATGGGCGGCATCCATACCGACATCAATGCGGCGACGCCGCTCCCCGGCCTGTTCGCGGCGGGCGAATGCGCCTGCGTCAGCATCAACGGCGCGAACCGCCTGGGCTCGAATTCGCTCACGGAGCTGCTGGTATTCGGCCGACGCGCCGCCTTGAGCGCTCTGGAGTTCATTGGGCACAACAAGAATGCGCCTGCATCGGGTTTTCTGGGTGAAGCGGCCCAAGCGCGCATCCGGTCGCTCTTCCAGCGGACCGGCGGCGGCGAGACGGTCGCCGGCCTGCGCAAGGAGATGCTGCACACGATGGAAGAGCACGCGGGGATTTACCGCAGCGGCGAGGGCCTAGCCGCGGCCTGCGCCACGCTCGGCGAGCTGCGCCGGCGTTACCGGAACCTCGAGCTGCACGACAAGACCAATGTCTACAACACCGACCTGCTGCAGGCGCTCGAGCTCGGCTCGATGCTCGACTGCGCGGAGTCCGTGGTGCAGAGCGCGGCTGCGCGCAAGGAGTCGCGCGGCGCGCACCAGCGGCTCGACTTTCCGGAGCGCGACGACCGCAACTACCTGCGCCATTCCATGGCCACCTATGCCGCCGAGGGGCCGCCGCGCATCGGCTACCGCGACGTGGTGATTACCCGCTCGCAACCGGGCGTGCGCGATTACTCGGGAGCGCACGCGTGAGAAAGGTGGAGCTGGAGGTATTCCGCTACAACCCGGAAACGGACCGCGAGCCGCGTTTCCAGCGCTACGCCGTCGACTGCCAGGAAGAATGGGTGGT
>DATADT010000517.1:0-12886 GCA_036258355.1 Burkholderiales bacterium | reverse complement strand
GGCCGCTCGATCACCACGCACAAGAACGTCTCGGAAGCCACCATGCAGAAGGTCGATGCCGAGATCCGGCGCATCATCGACCAGCAGTACCTTCTGGCGCGCAAGCTCCTCGAGGAAAACCGCGACAAGGTGGAGGCGATGGCGAAGGCGCTGCTCGAGCTCGAGACGATCGACGCCGACCAGCTCGGCGACATCATGGCCGGCAAGCCGCCGCGCCCGCCGAAGCCGAGCCAGAGCTCGCAATCCGCGGCCAAGCCGCCGGCGAGCGACGGCGGCACCGAAGGGGCCACGGCGCCGACGCCTGCGGCCTGACGCGGCTCGAGCGCAGAGATCTCCCGGCCTACGGCTCGGGAGATTCTTTTTTGATCTGAGAAGGCCTTTGGTAATGGGCGTGGTGAACGTCACGCCCGACTCCTTTTCCGACGGCGGCCGCTTCCTAGATGCCTCGGCCGCGGTCGTGCATGCACGGCGGCTCGCGGGCGAGGGCGCCGATATCCTGGACATCGGCGGCGAGTCCACCCGCCCAGGCGCTGCTCCAGTCTCCGAAGAAGAAGAGCTGCAAAGGATCCTTCCTGTCCTCCGGGCGCTTCGGGATCTCCCCGTTTCAGTCGACACCCGCCGTCCAAGCGTCATGCGAGCAGCCTTGGAAATGGGCGCCTCGATGATCAACGACGTCAATGCGCTGTCGGCGCCCGGCGCGCTGGAGGCGGTGGCGGGCAGCGATTGCGGCGTCTGCCTGATGCACAAGAAAGGCGAGCCTGCGACGATGCAGCGCGACCCGCACTACGAGGACGTGGTGCGCGAGGTAAGGGACTTTCTCGATCGGAGAATCGGCGCCGCCATGGCTGCCGGCATTGCGCCCGAGCGCGTCGTGGTCGACCCAGGCTTCGGCTTCGGCAAGACGGCGTCGCATAACCTTGCTTTGCTGAAGCATCTGCGGGAGCTTTCGGAGTTCCCGCTTCTTGTCGGCCTGTCCCGCAAATCGACCGTGGGGAAGATCACCGGCCGTCCGGTCGAGGAGCGCCTTGCTGGGAGCCTCGCCATGGCTTTGCTCGCCCTGCAAAACGGCGCAGCAATCCTGCGCGTGCACGACGTTAAGGAAACGAAAGACGTCGTTGCGGTCTGGCAGGCGTACGCGAACCGCGAATAGGTAAAAGTAGGCTTTTGTCTCGTGCGGCGTGGCACTCGCCGCCGTACTCCGTTTGTCCGATTGGTGACGTATTGCGGCTCGTTCGGCGCAGTGCGTGCAGTAGTTCCGCCGCGGCGTCCGCAAGCATCTGCAATTCGACCTTTCATCAAACTTGCTGCGTGCGCATTATCTCTTCGACCATGAATTTCGGTTACAGCGCGCTAACCATTGCTGAATTGCGCGCGCCTACTCGCCAGCACGGCTTCTCGCTGATCGAGCTGCTCATTGCGGTAGTAGTGGTCGCGATCCTGTCGTCCATCGCCTTCCCGGCCTACTACGGCCAACTGCGCAAGGGCAACCGCGCAGCGGCGCAGGCGCTGCTCGTCGACGTTGCGAACCGCCAGGCGCAATACCTGCTCGATGCGCGCAACTACGCCGTGGGCCCGGCAGCGCTCACTACACTGAACATCGCGCTGCCGGCCGAAGTCGCGGGCTTCTACAATATCGCCGTCGAGAACGGGTCCGGCGGCACAACGCCCACCACGCCCCCGACCTTCCTGATCAAGGCGACCCCGATCGCCGGCACGCGGCAGGAAGTCGACGGCGAGCTAAGGCTCGCCCATGACGGCGGCAAGTGGCGGGGCGGCAGCCCCGGGTGGTAGCCATGTCCCTACTTCGCTCCGTTACGACCGCCACCCGCCTGCCGCGCGCGGCGCGCGGATACACGCTCGCCGAAGTGCTCATGGTGGTGGCGATCCTCAGCGTGCTTCTCGCGGCCGGCGTGCCGCAGCTCGCGGATTTCTCCCGTCAGCAGCGAGTAAAGACGGCGAGCTTCGAGCTCTTCTCGACGCTGGTCCATGCGCGCAGCGAGGCAATCACGCGCAACGGGCAAGTGACCGTGACGCCGACCGGCGGCGCATGGATCAACGGCTGGACTGTCACCGGGCCGGGCGGCACGGTGATCCGCAGGCAGGAAGCCGTGCCAGCGATCGCCATCACCGGTCCCGACGCGGTGGTGTTCGCCGAAAGCGGCAGGCTCAATGCCGCCACGCGCCCGCAGTTCGCGCTCACGACGACCGGCGCGAACGTCGTGCACCGCTGCATCCGGGTCGATTTAAGCGGGCGCCCCGTGTCGAAGGCGGCCTCATGCTGAGATTCCAGCGCGGCGTGAGCATGCTGGAGGTGCTGATCGCGATCGTGCTGCTCACGATCGGCCTGCTCGGCGTGGCGCAGCTGCAGTTCAAGATGCAGGCCGCCGAGCTCGAGGCCTACCAGCGCACGCAGGCGATCGTGCTCTTGCAGGACATGGTCGACCGTATCAACGCCAACCGCAAGAACGCCGCCAACTACGTGACCGCGGGCCCGCTCGGCACGGCGAGCACCATCGACTGCAGCTCGCCCGCCACCCTGGCGCTGAAGGACCAGTGCGAATGGCATGCCGCGCTTCTCGGCAGGAACGAGACGCGCGCCGGCGCGCAGCTCGGCGCCATGAACGAGGCGCGCGGCTGCGTCAGCAATCCCGTCGCCACAATGCCGCGGCAGATGATCGTGGCGGTTGCCTGGCAGGGCCTCACGCCAACCTCGGCGCCGGGTGCGACCACCTGCGGCCAGGGCGCGTACGGTACCGACGACCGCTTCCGCCGCGCGATGGTCGCGAGCGTGACGATCGGCTGCCTGCAGAACGACCCGACCACCGGGGTGTGCGTCACGCCATGAGCTCGCATCGCACCTTCGCCGCCATGCCTTCGCGGCGCGCCCAGGCGGGCTTGTCGCTCATCGAGCTCATGGTGTCCCTCACGCTCGGCCTGCTTGTGCTGAGCGGCGTGCTGACCGCGTTCTTCAATACCAGCGCCGCGCGCAACGAGGTCGAGCGCACCAGCCGCCAGATCGAGAACGGGCGCTACGCGGTGGAGCTCATCAGCACCGACCTGCGCCTGGCGGGATTCTTCGGCGAGTTCAACGCCGGGCTGGGTGCAGCGCCCGCCGCCCTGCCGGCTGATGCGTGCTCGCTCACCGTGACGGACTGGAACGCCTGGCTGCCGTTGCATGTCAGTGGCTACGACGGCGCCGGCTTTACTTCGCCGAATTGCACGCTCGCCAATCTCAAGCCTGGCTCGGACGTCCTCGTTGTGCGGCGCGCGCGCACCTGCGCGGCCGGCGTCGCGGGCTGCCAGGCCGCCACCGCCGGCATGCCCTACATCCAGACTTCCACGTGCGCAAGCGAGGTGGCCTCGCACCGGCTCGGGCTCGAAGGTGCCACAACCTTCGACCTGAAGAAAAAGGACTGCACGACGCCGGCCGAAAAGCGCCAGTACCTCACGCGCATCTACTACCTCAGCACAGACAACGGCGACGGCGCGATCGTGCCTACCTTGATGCGGCTGGAGTTGTTCGGCGCGGGATGGATCGCCGTGCCGCTGGTGGAAGGCATCGAGCAGTTCAACATCGAGTACGGCATCGACACCAACGGCGACGGCGCGCCGGACGTGTATGCGGCGAACCCGAGCGACTATCCCAAGGGCGCCTGCGCCGGCCCCTGCCCGGTGAACAACTGGACGAACGTCGTTACCGCGCGCTTCCATGTGCTCGCGCGCAACCTCGATCCATCGCCCGGGTACACGGACGGCAAGACCTACGAGCTTGGCAGGGACGAGGACGGCAACATCGTCACCGTAACGCCGGGCGGATCCTACCGGCGCCACGTGTACAGCGCGCTCGTGCGCATCGCCAACGCTTCCGGCCGCAAGGAGACGCCATGACGACCCCCCGCAAGCAACGCGGCGCCACGCTCGTGGTTGCGCTCATCATGCTGGTGCTCATCACGCTGTTCGCGCTGAGCTCGATGAAGACCGCGACCACCAGCCTGATGGTGACCGGCAACATGCAGGCGAAGACCGAGGCGCTCAACGCCGCGCAGGAAACGATCGAGTCGGTCATCAGCACGCCCCAGTTCATCGCGAGCCCCGCCAACGCGGTGATCAACCCCTGTGCGGGGCCGAACACGCGCTGCACCGACGTGACCGGCGACGGAACTCCGGAATACATGACCACCCTCGCGCCGCAGCCGGTGTGCATGAGCGCCAAGCCGATCAAGAACGAAGCGCTCAACCTCGCGAACCTCGAGGATCTCGGCTGCTCCGCCGGGCAGCAGCAGCAGTTCGGAGTGGCCGGCGCGGTCACCGGCAATTCCCTCTGCGCGAGCTCCGTCTGGGAGATTTCGGCGCAGGCGCAGGGACTGAATTCGGGCGCGAACGTGATCCTGCGGCAGGGCGTCGGCGTGCGCATCAGCACCGACGACGCCGGCAGCGCCTGCTAGACCGGAGTGAGGCTTCCCATGCGCCACGCACGACTTGTCCTGAACGCGGTGATCGCGGCGGCCCTCGGCCTTGTGGCGGCGCAGCGCGCCGCGGCCGAAGACGTCGACCTCTTCGTGGGAGCGGCGGCATCGGTGCAGAACCCCAACGTTCTGGTGATCATCGATAACAGCGCCAACTGGAACGCGGCGAGCCAGCACTGGGTCGGCGCCGGCGGCGAGAGTCCGTTCAAGCAGGGGCAGTCGGAGCTGCGCGCGCTGCGCACCGTCGCCGGCGAGCTGAACGACAAAGTGAACCTCGGCCTGATGCTCTTCACCCCAGGCCAGGGCGCAAACGCCGACGGCGGCTACGTGCGCTTCCACATGCGCCAGATGACGCCTGTCAACAAGTCGGGGCTGCAGGACCTGATCGGCACCGCGACCTGCACCGACGGCCCCAACAGCGTCAACGGCACGCCGAACTGCATGTTCAAGAATTTCAGCGGTGCTGAGCAGGCCGCGACCGCGGACACGGACTACAGCGCGACTCTCTTCGAGGTGTTCAAGTACTTCGGCGGCTTTACCAGCCCGGCGCACGCGCACGACGACATCGGCGGCACGCCAGTCGACACGGTGGCGGGGCAGAGCGCGACGCACTTCGGGCCGGTACGCTATGCGGGTAACCCCGACCCCAAGACCGACAGCGCGGCCTTCAGCGTGCCGTTCAATACCTATTCGCCGCCCACGCTGGCGGGCGCAGCCTGCGCCAAGAACTACATCATCTATATCGGCAACGGCTTCCCGACCCAGGACCTGCCGGCAACCGTGCTGAACAACGTGGGCGGCGCGACTTCGCAGCTCGCCATGCCGGTGCTGTCCACGAGCAGCCAGACTCAGACCGGGGTAATCGGTACCGCGTGCGGCAGCGGCGGCAACAGCGGCCAGCGCGTGAGCAACTGCACCGCGAACATCCCGCAAAGCCTGAAGGACGCTAATCCCGCTGATACGTACGCGTGCCTGCAGGCTTCGGAGGCCGTGGACGCTGCCGCCTGCCCCGGGGGGAACAACCGCCGATTCGATGTGCAGGCTTCGAAGCTGGTGATCAGCGTCACTACGACCGGCCAGACGGCGCTACCTTCGAACAACGATGCGCGCATGGCGGACGAGTGGGCGAAGTTCCTGTTCACCACCGACGTCAGCCCGCAGCCCGGCCAGCAAAACGTGCGCACGTACACCATCGACGTGTTCAAGGATGCGCAGGACGCGCGCCAGTCCGCGCTGCTCTTCAACATGGCGCGCGTCGGGGGCGGTCGCTACTTCCAGGCGACCAGCGAGGAAGCGATCATCAACGCGCTGCGCCAGATCCTGATCGAGATCCAGTCGGTGAACGCGGTCTTTGCCTCCGCCAGCCTGCCGATCAACGCCACCAACCGCTCGCAGAACGAGAACCAGGTGTTCATCGGCATGTTCAGGCCCGACGCCGACGCCAACCCGCGCTGGTACGGCAACCTGAAGCGCTACCAGATCGGTCTGTTCGGCGCCGAGGCAAAGCTTGCCGACCGGGACGGCAACGAGGCAGTGTCGACCGAGACCGGCTTCATCCAGCCCTGCGCGACCAGCTTCTGGACGACCGACAGCGGCAACTACTGGAGCTTCTCGCAGGAGAGCGCGGGTCTGTGCACGCTGGTGCCCACTACAGCGTTCTTCTCCGACGCGCCCGACGGCGCGAACGTCGAGAAGGGCGCGACAGCCGAGGTGGTGCGCAAGGGCAACAATCCGCCTGTGACCGACGCGACGCCGACCAACGCCGTGGCGCGCACGATCTACACTTGCTCGAGCGTCTCGACCTGCAAGTTTAGCCAGCCGCTCGATCAGTTCGACTCGAGCGTCGTCAGCCAGGCGGCGATCGGCGCGGCGGACGTCATCGAGCACAAGCGCCTGATCGACTTCGTGCTCGGCGTGGACGTCGCCGACCATAACGTGAACAACGACTACCTCGACGTGCGCCCGTCGGTGCACGGCGACGTGGCGCACTCCCGTCCGCTGCCGGTCAACTACGGCGGCAGCACCGGGGTGGTCGTTTATTACGGGGCGAACGACGGCGGGCTGCGCGCAGTGCGCGGCGCCGACGGAAAGGAGCTGTGGGCCTTCATCGCGCCCGAGCACCACGCCAGGCTGAGGCGGATGCACGACCAGACCCCGCTCGTGATGTATCCGAGCATGGGGGCGCCTTTTCCGACTCCAACGCCTACGCGCAAGGACTACTTCTTCGACGGCTCGGCGGGCCTTTTCCAGAACGCCGACAACAGCAAAGTCTGGATGTACCCGTCCATGCGGCGCGGCGGCCGCATGCTTTACAGCTTTGACATCACCATCCCCGATGCGCCTCAGCTGAAATGGCGCGTCGGCTGCCCGAACCTGGCGAACGACACCGGCTGCACGGGCGGCTACGACAATATCGGCCAGACGTGGTCAACCCCGGCAGTCGCGCTGGTGCGCGGCTTCCACGTCGACAACCCGCTCGTGATAGTCGGCGGCGGCTACGACGCATGCGAGGACGCGGACATCTCGACGCCCGCGTGCACGAATCCCAAGGGGAGCAGTGTCTACGTCATCAACGCCGACAATGGCGCGCTCGTCAAGAGTTTCGGCTCGGGCGGGACTGGGAGCATCGCTCGCAGCGTCGCGGGCGATGTCACGCTGGTCGACCGGGACTTCGACGGCTATGTCGACCACGGCTACTTTGCCGACGTCGGCGGCGCGTTGTACCGGATCGATTTCTCCGACCCGGCCACGCTCGCGACGCGCCCGCCGACCGAATGGACGCTCACCAAGCTCGCGCAGACCGCGGGTGCAGGCAGGAAGTTCCTGTTCGCGCCGGGCGCGCTCCCGGCCGCGGGCCGCGTCTTCCTCACCATTGGCTCGGGCGACCGCGAACGGCCGCTCGCCACCAACTACCCCTACGTCGAGCAGGTGCAGAACCGCGCCTACATGTTCATGGACACGTTCGCGACCACCGGGCTGCCGGTGGACCTGGACAATACGTCGCAGATGGACAACTTTACCGGGACCACGCTCTGCAGCCAGGCGATGAGCGCGAACTCGAACGGCTGGTTCTTCGACCTCAATTCCGGCCGCGGCGAGCAGACCGTGACCGCCTCGACGATTTTCGGCGGCCTGGCGTTCTTCAGCACCAACCGGCCGACACCCGCTTCGGTCAACGCGTGCGGCGGCAACCTCGGCGAGGCGCGCGGCTACGCGGTCAACCTGCTCAACGCTTCCGGCGCCGCAGACACGCTCTCGCTGTGCGGAGGCGACCGGGCAGCCGTGTTTGCCGGTGGGGGACTGCCGCCATCGCCCGTGACCGGGACGGTCCCTGTCGGTCCGGATCGCAAGCCGATGACCGTGATGATCGGCGGCGTCAATCGCGGCGGCGGCGTCAGCACGCCGATCGGCGCGCAGCGCGTGCGCCCGGCAATCACCCAGACCCGCTCGCGCGTCTACTGGTACGTCGATAGCGACAAGTAGCTCAGCGGGAAAAGTAGCCTTAGCGGAGGCTTTGCTCAGCCCGCGCGGCGGCGCGACAATACGTGCATGACGCGCAAGCATTTCGGTACCGACGGGGTTCGCGGCACGGTCGGGCAGAGCCCGATGACGCCGGATTTCGTGCTGCGGCTGGGCTACGCGGCGGGGAAGGTTCTCTCTCAAAAAAACCCTCACCCAGCGGTGCTGATCGGGAAAGACACGCGCATCTCGGGCTACATGGTCGAGTCGGCGCTCGAGGCGGGGTTTTCGGCCGCCGGCGTAGACGTGCATATGTGCGGCCCGATGCCGACCCCGGCAGTCGCGTACCTCACGCGCGCGCTGCGTCTCGCGGCCGGCGTGGTGATCAGCGCTTCGCATAATCCGTACCCCGACAACGGCATCAAGTTCTTCTCCGGCGACGGCTTCAAGCTGCCCGACGACACCGAGGCGAGGATCGAGGGCGAGATGGAGCAGCCGATGGGCTGCAACGAGGCAGCGAAGCTCGGGAAGGTCTGGCGCGTCGACGACGCGCCCGGGCGCTACATCGAGTTCTGCAAGTCCACGTTTCCTTCGCGGCTCGACCTGAGAGGTCTCAAGATCGTCGTCGACTGCGCGCACGGCGCCACGTACCACGTCGCGCCGCACGTATTCCACGAGCTCGGCGCCGATGTGGTACCGATCGGCGTGGACCCTGACGGCTTCAACATCAACCGGGGCGTTGGCGCCACCTCGCCCGATTCGCTCAAGAAGCACGTCACGACCGGGAAAGCGGATCTCGGCATTGCGCTCGACGGCGACGGCGACCGCGTCCTGATGGTGGACGCGTCCGGCAGGAGCTACGACGGCGACCAGCTGCTCTTTGCGATCGCCACGCACCGTTCGGGCAAGCAAAGAGTGGCCGGCGTGGCGGGAACGCTGATGACGAACTTTGCCTTCGAGAAGGCGATGGCGCGCCTTAAGATCCCGTTCGCGCGCGCCAGGGTCGGCGACCGTTACGTGCTGGAGCTCATGCGGGAGAAGGGCTGGCAGCTTGGCGGCGAGAACTCCGGGCATCTCATCTGCTTGGACAAGCACACCACCGGCGACGGCATCGTCTCTGCCCTGCAAGTGCTGAGCGCGATGCGGGAGTCGCGCCGCTCCCTCGCCGAGCTCACCGCGGAGCTCGTGATGTTCCCGCAGGTGCTCCTGAACGTGGCCGTGCCGCGCGGCTTCCAGTGGGAAAAGCATGAAGCGATCAGGAAAGCGCAGTCGGACGTCGAGCGCTTGCTCGACGGCAAGGGCCGCGTCCTGCTGCGTCCGTCGGGCACCGAGCCGGTGCTGCGGGTGATGGTCGAAGGTGAGCCGCGCGACGCCATAGAGTCGGCGGCGAGAAGCATCGCGGACGCCGTGAAGCAAGCGGCCCGCTGAACAAGCCCGCCACCGTCGTCATCGGCCTCGGGCTGGCGCAGACGCTTGCCTGGGGCTCGACCTATTATCTGCCCGCTATTCTCGCGAACGCGATCGCCGCCGAGCTCGGCGTGGCGACGGCATGGGTATTCACCGCTTTCTCCTGCGGGCTGCTTCTCTCGGCGCTGCTCGGCCCGGCGGCGGGTCGCCTGATCGACGTCTACGGCGGGCGGCGCGTGCTTCCGGTGTCCAACCTGGTATTTGCGGCTGGCCTCGCTCTCCTCGGGAGCTCGCAGGGAGTGGTGGGGCTGTTCGCGAGCTGGCTGGTGATCGGCGCCGGCATGGGCGCGGGGCTATACGAGGCGGCCTTCTCGACCCTGGCGGGAATCTATGGACAGGAGGCGCGCCGCTCAATTACCGGGATTACGTTGATCGCCGGCTTTGCGAGCACGGTGTGCTGGCCGATTTCTGCTTACCTCGACGTCACGATCGGCTGGCGTGCGACGTGCTACGTCTGGGCGGCGGCGCATCTCACGCTCGGCCTGCCGATCAACCTGCTGCTGCCGAAGCCGCGGCGCGCGGAAAAGGCTGCTGAACATCAGGCTGCTGCCAGCGGCCGGAGGCGCCTGCTTCTCATGGGAGGCCTGGCGTTCGTCTTCGCCGCGACCTGGTTCTGCAGCACCGCCATGGCCGCGCACTTGCCCCGGCTGTTGCAGGAGTCGGGCGCGAGCCTCGCGGCGGCGGTCGCGGCCGCGGCCCTCGTCGGTCCGGCCCAGGTCGGCGCGCGGGTCCTGGAGTTCTGGTTCATGCGGCGCTTCCATCCGCTCGTCTCGGCGCGCATTGCAAGCCTCGCCCATCCAATCGGCGCCGCCGGCCTGATGGCCGCCGGCTCGCCGGCCGCAAGTGCCTTCGCGGTTGCTCACGGAGCGGGAAACGGCGTCATGACCATCGCGATAGGCACGCTGCCGCTCGCGCTTTTCGGCACCGCGGGTTACGGCCTGCGCCAGGGGCTCATGATCGCCCCCGCCCGGTTCATTTCGGCGAGCGCGCCCTTCCTGTTCGACCTGCTGCTGTCCCGCTACGGAACGGCATCCCTGCTTGTGACCGGAGGGCTCGGCATTTCCGCTTTCGCGGTCCTCACGCTGATCGGCCGGCGCAGCCCCGCTTGACAAGCGGCGGCCTCATTTCCATAATTCTGGAAATATGGAAACGAAGCAGGCGGTGCAGACTCTCTCGGCCCTGGCCCAGGAGTCGCGCCTAGCGATCTTCAGGCTTCTCGTGCAGGCGGGTTTGGAAGGACTCGCCGCTGGTGCGATCGGCGAGAAGCTCGGGCTGCCGCCGGCGACGCTTTCGTTCCATCTTGCCGGACTGACCCGCGCGGGGCTCGCGCAGAGCCGCCAGGACGGCCGCTTCGTCATCTACAGCGCCGACTATGCGGCCATGAATGCGCTGGTCGGTTTCCTCACCGAGAACTGCTGCCAAGGAGCCGCCTGTGAAACGCCTTCACGTACACGTCGCAGTGCATGACCTGCAACAAAGCCTCCGCTTCTATTCCGCGCTCTTCGCCGCCGAGCCGGTTGTGAAGGAGCACGACTACGCCAAGTGGATGCTCGAGGATCCGCGCGTCAACTTCGCCATTTCCACGCGCTCGGCGAGAGCCGGCCTCGATCACCTAGGCATCCAAGCCGAGAACGACGCCGAGCTCGAGGAGATCGGGTCGCGCCTCGCGCAGGCCGACGTCGCGGTCATGCCGCAGAAGGGCGCCACCTGCTGCTACGCGAAGAGCGACAAGTACTGGACGCTCGACCCGCAGGGAATCGCCTGGGAGTCGTTCCACACCCTGGATTCGGCGCCCGTGTATGGCGAGGACACGCGGGCGCGCGAGATCCCGCTGAAAGCGGCGTGCTGCGCCCCGGCGACGGCGAAATAATGCGCAACGTTCTTTTTCTCTGCACCGGCAACTCCGCGAGGTCGATCTTCGCGGAGGCTTACCTCAACGCGGCGGGCAAGGGACGGTTCGTTGCCTACAGCGCCGGCAGCCACCCGACCGGGACAGTCAACCCCTTTGCGCTCGAGCTGCTGCGCAAGAACCGCATCGACACCTCCGCGGCACGCTCGAAAAGCTGGGACGAGTTCGCGCGCCCGGACGCGCCCCGGCTCGATTTCGTGTTCACGGTGTGCGATCGGGCCGCCGGAGAGCTTCGTCCCGTGTGGCCGGGCAGCCGATGACGGCGCACTGGGGCGTCGACGACCCGGCAGCGGAGGAAGGCAGCGATAGCGACAAGCGCAGGGCGTTCTTCCGTGCGTATACGGAGCTCACTACGCGGATTTCGCTTTTCCTGAGCCTGCCGATCGACAAGCTCGATCGTCTGGTGTTGCAGAAGAGGTTGGACGAGATCGGGAAGCAGGGGACCGCGGTGGAAACCGGCTAGCCGATTGACTCGCCCGATGGGTCTGCCGACCCCGGCGTGCTATCGGCGCGCGCTCGGCTGTCGGGCAGCCCTTCGGAACGAGCCTTCAGGCTAGGTCGACCGGGTCCGGAGCGCCAGGAAAAAAACCACACAGCTTGCGGATGATGACGTCCAGCCCGGCGTCGGAATTGCTGCGCCACGCAACGATTTGGTCCGGGCGAATGAGGACGAAGTCCGCGCCGTAGAGCTCGCGCGCCTCTTCGCTTTCGAGATCAAGGATCTTGAGCATCGGGGATTGCGGGCGGGTTCCGCGGTTGCCTTTCCGCAACCGCAGCAACGTCCAGTCGAAGCCGAACAGGTCGTAGAGCGAACGCCCGTCGGGCAACCACAAATGCGGCGCCCTGCCGCCGGGGCACGCGGTTGGGACGTATTCGTTCGCCTTGTCGGGCGGGGGCAGGGTGCCGTCGGGGGCGATCGCGGTCGAGCCGTCGTAGCGGCCGCCGAAGGTGATGCCCGGAATGTTGAACTCGGCGCGGCCGTGCGCCGCGTAGTACTCGCCGGCGCGGCGGCGCGCCTCGGCGCCGGCCGGTGTGTCGTCCTCGATCTCCGGCGGCGGCACGTAGTTGCCGAGCGAGTCCGCGAACCCCCTGGCATACGCAGTGTTGCGCACGGCGAGCGGCCGGCGCTCGGCTTCGTAGCTTTCGAGCAGCCGCGGCGCGGCCCAGCCTTTCAGCACTGCGGCGAGCTTCCAGCCCAGGTTCACGGCGTCCTCGACCGCCGTGTTGTAGCCGAGCCCCCCGGTAGGGGTAAAGAGGTGCGCCGCGTCCCCGCCAATAAAGATTCTCTTTCTGGAAAAGCTTTCCGCTACGAGCGAATGCCCCGCTGTCCACGCGGCGCGCGCGATGACTTCGACCCGCAGCGGCAGCCCGATGACCTCCTGAACCATCGCGATGGCTTCTTCTTCGCTCACTCGATTCTCATTCTCGTCAGGATGCAGCTGCGTGTGAAAGGCGAAGTCGCTCCTGCCGTCCACCGCCGGCATGAAGCAGCGGCGCTCGGGATTGAAGGCGACGTTCATCCAGGCCGGTCGATGCGGCACTTCGCGGTAGAAATCGGGGATGCGCGCGTGCACCGCGTACATCC
>DATADT010000516.1:0-2357 GCA_036258355.1 Burkholderiales bacterium | reverse complement strand
CGGGCTGCGCAAGCGCCTCCATCAGCATCCCGAGCTCGCGTTCGAGGAGCATGAGACGGCGAAAGCCGTAACGCACTTCCTCAAGCAACTCGGACTGTCTGTGAAAACCGGCATTGGGAAGACCGGCGTGGTCGCGGTGCTGGAAGGCGCGCGGCCCGGCCGCACGATCGGCATCCGCGCCGACATGGACGCGCTGCCGATCCACGAGCAGACCGGCCTGCCGTTCGCGTCCAAGCTGCCGGGGAAGATGCACGCCTGCGGCCACGACGTGCATACCGTCATCGCGCTCGGCGTCGCGGCCGCGCTCTCGGAGATGAAGGATCTGCTGCAAGGCCGGATCAAGTTTATCTTCCAGCCGGCGGAGGAGACGCTCTCCGGCGCGCGCGCGATGATCGCGGACGGTGTGCTCGAGGACCCGAATCTCGACCTCATCCTGGGCTACCACAACTGGCCGGCAGTGCAGGCGGGAAAGGTCGGCTACAACGCCGGCGCGGTCACGTCGGCGGCCGACGCCTTCGACATCACGCTGAAGGGCCGCGACGGCCACGGCGCGCATCCGCACCTCGCGGTCGACGCGCTCGCCGCCGGCGCCCATTTCGTGTCGCAGCTCCAGACGGTGGTGAGCCGCGAGGTCAAGCCGGTGTCGCCGGCGGTGGTCACGGTGGGCGAGTTCCATGCCGGCCGGGCGCGCAACGTGATTGCCGGCAGCGCCGAGCTGAAGGGAATCGTGCGCACGCTGGAGCCCGGCTTGTCTGAAAAGATCGAAGCCGCGGTGCGGCGCATGCTCGAAGGGATCAAGACCGGCATGCGGGTCGACTACACGCTCGCCTGGAATCGCATGGCGCCCGCCCTGCGCAACGATGCGGAGGTGCTGAAGACCGTTCTTTGCAGCGCCCGCGAAGCGCTCGGCGCGGACAGCGTGCTCGAGCTACCCGAGCCCTCGATGGGGAGCGAGGACTTCGCCTGGTTCGCCGAGCGCGTGCCGGCGGCGCACCTGCGCATCGGATCCAAGATCGAGGGCCTCGATACCGCGATCCACCGCTCCGACTACGACTGCAACGAGCTCGCGATCCCGGTTGGTATCCGTGTGTTGACGCGCGCGGCACTCGAGTTGGGGAACTCCTAGAGGTCGTAGCTGCGCTTTTCCTCCGGCGGCTCCGTCTTTTCGGAATTGCGCTTGCGGTCCATGCGCCGGTCACGCAATCATCATGCCCGATGAAATGGTTCGACCTCTCGAGGACGGTCGTGCTGCCGCTGCATTGCGACGGCTACGGCCACATGAACGTGCGCAACTACGCCGCGTTTTTCGACGACGCTGGCTGGCACATCCTCGCCATGGCGGGGATCTCGCTCGGCGAGGTGCGCAGCCGCGGCCTCGGGACGGTGGTTGCCACGCTAACCATCGATTTCCACCACGAGATCGTCGTCGGGCAGCTCGCGCTGGTCCGGGGCGCGGTCACCCGCGTCGGCACCAAGAGCTTCGCCTACGAGCTCAGGCTCTACGAGGCGGACTCGATGACGCACTGCGCCACCGAGAAGGCAGTGGAGGTTTGCTTCGACACGAGGGAACGCAAAGGGTTGCCGCTCCCCCACGACCTCAAGCGCAAGCTCGAGGCGTTAGTTACCCCGTGAATCTACTCCTTGAACCCGATCGCTTGCACAATCTTCGACCACTTCGCCTGCTCGGCGGCGATGAACGCCCGGTATTCCTCGGGTGTCCCCGGCGAGGCAATGCCGCCGACCTTGGCGAACTGCTCCTCGACCGCCTTTGACTTGAGCGCCGCGACCGCGGCCGCGTGAATGCGCCGCTGGACGTCGGCAGGCGTGCCCGCCGCCGCGACCAGTCCGTACCAGTTGTCCGAGTTGACGTTGGGATAACCCAGTTCGACGGTGGTTGCCACGTCGGGCAGCGAAGCCGCGCGCTGGTTGCTCGTCAGCGCGAGCGCCTTGAGCTTTCCGCTGCGGATGTGGCCGAGCAGGATCGGCACGTCGAAGATACCCATCTGTACCTGGCCGCCGAGAAGGTCGTTCACCGCCGGCGCCGCCCCTTTATAAGGAACATGGACCAGGTCCACCTTGGCCTCCGCCTTGAGCAGCTCGCCGGCGAGGTGGGTGATGCTGCCGCTGCCCGCGGAGCCGAAGTTCACCTTGCCTGGGTTCGCCCTGGCGTACGCGATGAGCTCGGGTAGCGAGTTCACGGGCAGCGACGGGTGCACCGCCAGCACCTCGGGCACGCGCACCACGAGCGTGATGAACGCGAAGTCCTTCTTCACGTCGTACGGAATCTTGGAGAGCGAATAGGGCGCGATCACGAGCGGCGAGGCGCTGTTGATGCACAGCGTGTAGCCGTCGGGCGC
>DATADT010000515.1:0-3046 GCA_036258355.1 Burkholderiales bacterium | reverse complement strand
ACCTCGGTGCCGGCCATCTAGAGGATCAGCTTCCGGATATCGGAAAGCACCGAGACGAGGAACGCGGAGAAGCGGGCGGCGGTGGCGCCGTCGATGACGCGGTGGTCGTAGGAGAGCGAGAGCGGAAGCATGAGGCGCGGGGCGAATGTCTTTCCGTCCCACACCGGGCGCGTCGCGCCGCGCGACACGCCGAGGATCGCGACTTCGGGAGCGTTGATGATCGGGGTGAAGGCGGTGCCGCCGATGCCGCCGAGGCTCGAGATGGAGAACGTGCCGCCCTGCATGTCGCCGGGCTTGAGCTTGCCGTCGCGTGCGAGCTTGGAGATATCGCCGAGCTCCTTCGCAATGTCGAATACGCCCTTGCGGTCGGCGTCGCGCACCACCGGGACGACGAGGCCGCCCGGCGTGTCGACCGCGACGCCGATGTGGTAGTACTTCTTGATGACCAGGCTCTCGCCCGACTTGTCGAGCGAGGCGTTGAACTGCGGGAACTGCTTCAATGCGGTGACGCAGGCCTTGATCATGAAGGCCAGCATCGTCAGCTTGAAGCCCTTCTTCTCGGTCTCGACGGTCTGCGCCTTGCGGAAGGCCTCGAGGTCGGTGATGTCCGCCTCGTCGAACTGGGTGACATGCGGAATCGAGATCCAGTTGCGGTGCAGGTAGGGGCCCGACAGCTTCTGGATGCGAGACAGCGCCTTCGTCTCGATCGGACCGAACTTGGCGAAGTCGACTTCCGGCCACGGCGGCAGGTTGAACGGCAGCACGCCCCCTTCGGCCTTGGCTGCAACCGGTGCTTTCTGCTGAATGATGCCCTTCACATAGGCCTGCACGTCGCTATGCAGGATGCGCCCCTTCGGACCGCTGCCCTGCACCCCGGCGAGATCGACTCCGAGCTCGCGCGCGAACTTGCGCACCGAGGGGCTGGCGTGGGGCTTCGCGCGCGTCTCCTCACGCGGCTCGCGCGGCACGGGCGCCGCGTGCGAGGCGGCGACAGCGGGTTTCGCCGCCTGGGGCTTCGGCGCCTCGGCTTTCGGCGCTTCGGCTTTCGCCGGCGCTTCTCTGGCGGGCGCTTCCTTCGAATCGAGAACGAGGATCGCCGAGCCTTTCGACACCTTGTCGCCGACCTTGACTTTCAGTTCCTTCACCACGCCGGCCGCGGGCGAGGGAATCTCCATCGTCGCCTTGTCCGATTCGAGCGTGATGAGCGACTGCTCCTTGCCTACCGCGTCACCGGGCTTCACCAGGACCTCGATCACCTCGACGTCCTTGAAGTCGCCGATGTCCGGGACCGGCACCGTCATCGCTTCGCCGCCCGCTGCCTTCTGGGCGGGTTGGGCCTTCGGCTTTTCCTCGGGCTCGGGCGGCGCTTCGCCGTTTCCCCTGTCCTCGAGGACGAGGATCGGCGAGCCCTTGGACACCTTGTCGCCCACCCTGATTGTGAGCTGCTTGACAACCCCTGCGGTCGGCGACGGGATCTCCATCGTCGCCTTGTCCGACTCCAGCGTGATGAGCGACTGCTCCTTCGTCACGGCATCGCCCGGCTTCACCAGCACTTCGATGACTTCAACGTCCTTGAAGTCGCCGATATCGGGAACAACGACCTGGCTCATACCGTCGTCGGGTCTGTCTTTTCGGGATCGATGCCGTATTTCTTGATGGCGTCGGCGACCGTCTTCGGCTTGCCCTCGCCCTGGTCGGCGAGCGCCTTCAGCGCGGCGATGGCGACGAAAAAGCGGTTCACTTCGAAGAAGTGGCGCAGCTTCGCACGCGAGTCGGAGCGACCGAACCCGTCGGTGCCGAGCACGCGGTAGACCCGATCCTTCGGGACGAACGGCCGGATCTGGTCGGCGAAGGTTTTCATGTAGTCGCTCGCCGCGACCACAGGCCCGGCCGGCCTTTTTTGCAGCATTTCACTCACAAAAGAAGTTTTCTGTTTGGCTTCAGGATGCAGCATGTTCCAGCGGTCGGCGGCGAGGCCGTCGCGCCGCAGCTCGGTGAAGCTCGTCGCGCTCCAGACGTCCGCCGCCACGCCCCAGTCCTTCTCGAGCAGCTCGGCCGCCGCCTCGACTTCGCGCAGGATGGTGCCCGAGCCGAGCAGCTGCACTCGCAGCTTGCTTTTGCTCTTTGAATCCCTCAATAGGTACATTCCTTTCAGAATGCCCGGCTCGGCACCCTGCGGCATGGCCGGGTGCTCGTAGTTCTCGTTCATCAGGGTGATGTAGTAGTACACATCCTCCTGGCTCGTCACCATGCGGCGCAGGCCGTCATGGACGATGACCGCCACCTCGTACCCGTACGTCGGGTCGTACGAGGTGCAGTTCGGGACGACGGAAGAGAGCACGTGCGAGTGGCCGTCCTCGTGCTGCAGCCCTTCGCCGTTCAGCGTGGTGCGGCCCGCGGTCGCGCCGAGCAGGAAGCCGCGCGCGCGCTGATCGGCCGCGGCCCAGGCGAGGTCGCCGATGCGCTGCAAGCCGAACATCGAATAGAAGATGTAGAACGGCACCATCACCTGGTTCGAATGGCTGTACGAGGTCGCCGCCGCGATCCAGGACGAGAACGCGCCCGCCTCGTTGATGCCTTCCTCGAGGATCTGGCCCGCCTTGTCCTCGCGGTAGAACATCACCTGGTCCTTGTCGACCGGCTCGTACTTCTGCCCCTCGGGCGCGAAGATGCCGAGCTGGCGGAACATGCCTTCCATGCCGAAGGTGCGCGCCTCGTCCGGCACGATGGGCACCACGCGCTTGCCGATCTCTTTGTCCCGCACTAGCGCAGTAAGCACGCGTACGAATGCCATCGTGGTCGAGATCTCCCGGCCTTCGCCCGAACCCTTCAAGAGCTGCTCGAATGAATTCAATCCAGGTACCGCAGGAACCTTGTCGGCCTTCGTGCGCCGCTGCGGCAGGTAGCCGCCGAGCGCTTTCCTGCGCTCGTGCAGGTACTTCATCTCCGGCGAATCGGCCGGCGGCACGTAGAACGGCAGCTCGTCGAGCTTGTCGTCCGGGATCGGGATCGCGAACTGGTCGCGCATCTCCTTGATGGTCGAGGT
>DATADT010000514.1:0-2373 GCA_036258355.1 Burkholderiales bacterium | reverse complement strand
GATTGCCTGCACGGCTGGCTCGGCAACCGCGCGCTCGCCAACAACGGACTCGACGCGAACTGGGTAGTCGCCCCCGGCTGGGTGCGGCTTCAGATCCTGAACGCCTGCAATGCGCGCGGCCTGCTGCTCGCTTTCCGCGATGGAGATTCCCTCGTCCCGTTCCATCTGCTCGGCACTGACGGCGGCCTGCTCGCCGCCCCGCGCGAGCTCGAGCGCGTCTTCCTGTACAGCGCCGAGCGGGTCGACGTCGCGATCGATGTTTCGGGGCGGCGCGCACTGCAGGCGGTAAGCCTGGAATTCGAGCCGCGCCACCACGCGCACGGCACGGCGTCCCGCCATCGTCATCCTGCCCGGGAGCGCTATGCGCCTCTTGCGGCCGCAACGGTTTGCGAGACCGCACCCGGCGAAGGACGCGAGCGGCTGCCCGACGGCGCGCCGCTGGCGCTGTTCTCGTTGCGCGTCGAGGGCAGGCCAACGCGCACCCCGCCCTTGCCAGGGCGCGTCTCGGCGCTTACCGAAGCCTCCGTTCCACCGGACACGCCCACGAGACGCATGCGCCTGGACTTCGACGAAGGCGCCGGATTCCTGATCGACCAGACACCGTACAAGGCCGACGAGTCCGGCTTCAGCGTGAAGCGAGGCACGCGCGAAGTGTGGGAGATCAAGAACAGCCCGATCTCGATGCCGCATCCCATGCACCTGCACGGCTTTGGCTTCCGGGTGCTGCGCAGGCAGGGCACCTTCGGCGCCGCGCGCAGGCTCGCGACCGAGCCCGGCGGGCGCTTCGCCACCGACCTCGGCGTCAAGGACACCGTGCTCGCGTGGCCGAACGAGACCCTCTGGCTCGCGCTCGACTTCACCCTGCCGGAGGAAGCGGCGTTCCGCGGCCGGCAACGCTTCATGTTCCATTGCCATAACCTCGAGCACGAGGACGGCATGATGATGCGCAATCTCACCGTGGTCTGAGGAGGCCCACAATGACGTTACGCCTGATTGGTCTTTTTCTTCTGGTCCTCGTGGCAACTCCCGCCTCGGCGGGGCTTGCTCTGGTCGGCAACGAAAACGGAGGCACCATCTCGCTGATCGACACCGCGCGCGACGAGGTCGTCGGCGAGATCAAGACCGGCGGCAAGCCGCGCGGCACGGCAATCCACACCGCGCGCAAGCTGGCGTACGTGTCGGACCAGCCGAACAACTCGCTGCTGGTGATCGATCTGGAAAAGCGGGCCGTGATTAAGAAGATCGACCTCGGCGAATCGCCCGAAGGCGTGTACATTTCGCCCGACGGCAAGCTGATCGCCGCGGCGGTCGAGCTCACCAACAGCGTCGCCTTCATCGACACTGCGACCGATACGGTCTCCTTCCGCGTCAAGATCAAGGGTGACAATCCTGAGCACGCGGTCTTCTCGCCCGACGGGCGTTTCGTCTACGTGAGCGCCGAGGAAGACGACAAGCTCGAGGTGATCGACGTCGCCGCGCGCAAGCTCGTCGTGCAGCACAAGATCGGCACGCGGCCGCGCGGCATCGCGTTCACGCCCGACGGCGCCAAGGCGTACGTCGCCTGCGAGCGCGCCGACATGGTCTACGTCTTCGATGCGAAGCAGCACAAGATCCTGCGCACCATCAAGGCGGGTTCGCGCTCGAACGGCCTGACGATGCATCCCGACGGCAAGCGCCTGTACCTCACCAATGGCGGCGCGGCCAACGTGATGGTCATCGACACCTCCACCGACAACGTGGTCGCGACGATTCCGGTCGGGCAGCGGCCCTGGAACATGGCGGTGACGAAAGATGGCGCGAAGCTCTATGTCGCGAACGGCCGGTCGGACAGCGTCTCGGTGATCGATACCGCCAAGAACGCCCGCATCAAGGACATCCCGGTCGGGAAGACGCCCTGGGGCGTCACGATCTTCGAATGAGGACCGATCGCTACACCGGCGTAGCGATTGCGCTCCATTGGCTGATCGCGGCGCTCCTCCTCGGCCAGATCGCGTTCGGCTGGTATCTCCAGAAAGTGCCGCGAAAGACGCCGGAGCGCACCGTCTACGTCAACCTCCACAAGTCGACCGGCCTCACCCTGGGCCTTCTCATCCTCGTGCGCGTCGGCTGGCGCCTCACTCACAAGGCGCCGCCACTGCCTTCGTCGCTACCCTTGTGGCAGCGCACCGCGGCGCGCACGAGTCATTTCGCGCTCTACGCATGCATGCTGATCATGCCGACCGCGGGATACCTCGCCTCGAATTTCAGCAAGTTCGGCGTCAATTACTTCAACGCCGTGCTCCTGCCGCCGTGGGGTGTCGACGACCGCAGGCTCTATGCGATCTTTAACACCACCCACGTGCTCACGTCGTACGTGTTTGTCGCGCTGATCGC